>DASZZK010000427.1:0-17701 GCA_035544975.1 Casimicrobiaceae bacterium
GCTGGCGCCGGAAAAACGCATCTATAACGCGTCAGGACAGACGATGACCATCGCCGCGATCGACACCGGCTTTTTCGGCGATCGCTACGTGTCGCTCGGTGAACCGGTCAGCGCCGACACGACCAACATCCACGGCCCGTGGGGTGTGCGCATCTACCTCAAGCCATTCGTGGACTGGATCTGGATGGGCGCCTTCCTGATGGCGCTCGGCGGATTCATCGCCGTGTCGGATCGCCGTTATCGACTCGCGATCAAGGCCCGGGCCGCCCGGGTATTCGGCAATGCCGTCGGTGCGGACTAAAGGCGATCCGCGATGAAAACGGTGCGCTGGTCGATCCCGCTGGCCATTTTCGTGGTCCTGGTCGCGTTCCTGTGGGTCGGACTGGGGCGCGACCCGCGCGAAGTTCCATCGCCGCTGATCGGCAAGGCCGCGCCTTCGTTTGCGCTGGCTCAACTCCACGGCGACAAGCCGCTATCGACGGCCGAACTCAAGGGCAAGGTGTGGCTCCTCAACGTCTGGGCGTCGTGGTGCGTCTCGTGCAGGGTGGAGCACCCGTTGCTGCTGCAGCTTGCGAAAGCCGGGATCGTTCCGGTCTACGGCCTCGACTACAAGGACAAGCCCGACGACGGTCGGGCGTGGCTAGCGAAAAATGGCGATCCGTACATCGCGTCGGTCGTCGACCAGGACGGCCGCGTCGGCATCGATTACGGCGTCTACGGCGTGCCGGAGACTTTTGTCATCGATCGATCGGGCATCGTCCGCTATAAACAGATCGGCCCCTTAAGCGTCGAATCACTGCAGGAGAAGATCTTGCCGCTGGTGCGCGAGCTGCAGAAGTGAGGGCGTCCTCGCAACTCGCGTGCGGCATTGTGCTGGCAGCGTTTGCCTTGGTGGCGGCCGCCACCAAGATGGACATAGCGGTCGACGCGGCATTCGACGTTCGGCTCAAAAAGCTCGAAAGCGAGCTTCGCTGTCTCGTCTGCCAGAATCAGACGCTCGCCGACTCCAACGCCATGCTGGCCGAGGATTTGCGGCGCGAGGTGCGCGATCTCGCGCTTTCGGGCAAGAGCGATGCCGAGATTCGCGCCTATCTGGTCGCGCGCTACGGTGATTTCGTGCTTTACGATCCGCCGCTCAAGCGCACCACATGGCTGCTGTGGATCGGCCCCTTCGCCTTGCTCGCCGGCGGAGCCGCGTTATGGTGGACCATACTGCGGCGCCGTGAAGACACGGCCAAGGCGATGCCGCCGCCTGCGGATCCCGACGCGGAAGCGCGGGGCCGCGCCTTGCTTGACGACGGCGACGAGCCTCCCCACGCAAGTTGACGGCGCTCGCGCGGGCGGCATTTCAGCGCCTCGAGCGAACGCGGCTACAAGTCCGCCCCGCAATGCCAGCATAGGTCGAAGCTTGCCGGATTCTCCTCCTTGCAAGCGCGGCAGAACACGCTGCCGGTCTGCGCCCGATCGAACCGCAACGATGCGAGCGCGGCGTCGGCGCGCGGCCGGTCGCGCCCATCCTCGAGCCACACCTGCGGTTGTGCCACGTCGGGAGGCACCTCGCCGACAATACTAGACATGTGCTCGTTGAAGATGTGCGCCGCGATGCCTGCCTGCTGCAGGCGATGCAGAACAAGATAGGCGTCGAAGCGGTTGTGCGCGGTGTAAAAGCGTTCCATCGAACAAATGCGTTACGTGAAATAGGCTAGCGATGCCGATTGATCTGCCACCGCCACGCGTCGGCACAAATAGCATCGAGATCGCGAGCGGCGCGCCATCCGAGGACGTCCTGCGCGCGCGAAGGATCCGCGTAGTAGATCGCCACATCTCCTGGCCGCCGCGGCGTAACGCGGCGCGCAATGGGCTTTCCGCACGCCCGTTCGAATGCGGCGACGACCTGGAGCACGGAATGACCGCGACCGGTGCCGAGATTGAGCGTTGTCACTCCTGGCGTGCGCACCAGGTATTTCATCGCTGCCACATGTCCGGCGGCCAAATCCACCACGTGCACGTAATCGCGGACGCCGGTCCCGTCAGGCGTATCCCAATCGTTGCCGTAGACCGCGATCTCCGGCGCATTGCCGGCCGCGACTTGCGCAAGGATAGGGACGAGGTTGTTCGGCGTCGAAGAGGGAGCCTCGCCGATCTGCGCCGACGCGTGCGCGCCCGCCGGATTGAAGTAGCGCAACAAGCCAATGCTCCACTCTGCGTCCGACGATGAGAGGTCTTCCAGCATCTGCTCGACCATTCGCTTGGTGCGGCCGTATACGCTCGCCGGGCGCAAGGGCGCGTCCTCGGTCACCGGGTTCGAGTCGGGTTGTCCGTAGACGGCGGCGGAAGAGCTGAAAACGAGCCGCTTCACGTTCGCGTCCACCATCGCTTCGGCGAGCACGATGGTGCCGCCGACATTGTTGTCGTAGTACGCGACGGGTTTTTGCTCGCCTTCGCCGACGGCCTTCAACCCCGCGCAATGAATGACCGCCGAGATCGCGTGCTCGGCAAACAATCGCTTCATCAGCGCGCGGTCGCGGACGTCTCCGGTAACGGAGGGTATCGTCTGGTCGGTGACGTGACGCAGGCGGGGCAACACCGACGGCGAGCTGGTCGCGAAATTGTCGACGATCAGGGGGCTGTAGCCGGCACTGGCAAGCTCGACGACGATATGCGAACCGATGTATCCGGCGCCGCCGGTGACCAGGATGGTATCTGTCATGGCGTCATGTTACGCGAGCGCCCCTGCACCCGAAAAAAAACCGGGCTCGCGCCCGGTCGATGACTTGCAGCACGTCTTCTTAAGTCGCAGTCTTGGCGCTTTTCGAGCCTTTCGCGGACTTCGTTTCTTTGGAGGCTTTGGCCGTTTTGGCGACCTTCGGTTTCTTGGCGGCCTTCGGTGTCTTGGCGGTCTTCACCGGTTTCACGGCCTTCTTAAGCTTCGCGCCTTTGGTACCCGCCGCTTCCCTGCTTTCGGCGGACTCGTCTTCCGTCGCAACGCCGGGTTCCGGCCGATCCATCAGCTCGACCAGCGCCATCGGTGCGTTGTCGCCGATGCGAAATCCAAACTTCAGGATGCGCAGATATCCGCCGGGCCGTGCGCCGTAGCGGGGCCCCAGCTCGTCGAACAACTTGGTCACGACATCGCGGTCGCGTAATCGATCGAAGGCGAGCCGGCGGTTGGCGAGCGTTGGCGTCTTGCCAAGCGTGATCAGCGGCTCGGCGACACGGCGCAGCTCCTTCGCTTTCGGCAGCGTCGTCTTGATGACTTCGTGCGTCAGAAGCGAGTTGGTCATGTTCCTCAGCATCGCCAGACGATGGCTGCTGGTGCGATTGAGCTTACGCAATCCGTGGCGGTGACGCATGATATTTTCCTAGCTTCCTTTACGGCCGATCCAGATTTGCCGGGGGCCAGTTCTCCAGCTTCATCCCCAGCGACAGTCCGCGCGTGGCCAGCACTTCCTTGATCTCGTTGAGCGACTTGCGGCCGAGATTGGGTGTCTTGAGCAACTCCGTCTCGGTGCGCTGGATAAGATCGCCGATGTAATAGATGTTCTCGGCCTTGAGGCAATTGGCCGATCGCACCGTCAGCTCGAGGTCGTCGACCGGGCGCAGCAGGATCGGATCGACCTGCGGCATCGAGCGCTGCTCGATCGGCGCTTCGGTGCCCTTGAGATCGGCGAAAACGCCAAGCTGCTCGACCAGAATGCTCGCTGCGTAGCGGATCGCCTGTTCGGGCTCGATCACACCATTGGTTTCGATGTCCATCACCAGCTTGTCCAGGTCGGTTCTCTGCTCGACACGAGCGCTCTCGACCGAGTAGCTGACGCGGCGCACCGGTGAGAACGACGCATCGAGCAGGATGTTGCCGATGCTGCGGCCGCCGTCCGGCTTGATGCGCACCGTCGCCGGCTGATAGCCGCGTCCCTTCTCGACCTTGATTTCCATCTCGATCTTGCCGCCCGCGGTAAGGTGGGCGATCAAGTGCTCCGGATTGATGATCTCGACATCGTGATTCGGCTCGATATCGGCAGCCGTCACCGGGCCCTCGCCGGTCTTGGCGAGCTTCAAGGTAACGTGGTCCCGGTTGTGGAGCTTCAGCACCACACCCTTGAGGTTGAGAAGCACGTCGACGACGTCTTCCTGCACGCCATCGAGCGCGGAATACTCGTGCAGCACGCCGGTGATCTTCACTTCGGTCGGCGCATAGCCGGGCATCGACGAAAGGAGAACACGGCGAAGCGCGTTGCCGAGCGTGTGGCCGTAGCCCCGCTCGAACGGCTCCATCACCACCTTGGCGTGGAACGGCGACGTGCTCTGCACATCGATGATGCGCGGTTTCAAGAAAGCGTTGCTCTGCATGCGGAGTCCTTAAATCGAAACCCGGTCAAAACTTCTGGCGAAGCCCTGGGAAAAAGCGCGCCAGTTACTTGGAGTAGAGCTCGACGACGAGGCTTTCGTTGATGTCCTGACCGAATTCCGAACGGTCGGGCGCACCCTTGAACGTACCCGTCATCTTCGTGATGTCGACCTGGACCCACGACGGAAAGCCGATTTTGTCGGCGAGCTGCAGCGCGTCGACGATGCGCAGCTGCGTCTTTGCCCCGTCCTTGACCGCGATCACGTCGCCAGCCTTCACCAGCGCCGACGGAATATTGACGACCTTGCCGTTGATCGTCACCGCACGGTGCGACACGAGCTGGCGCGCTTCGGCGCGAGTCGAGCCAAATCCCATGCGGTAGACGACGTTATCCAGCCGCGATTCCAGGAGCTGCAACAGGTTCGAGCCGGTCGACCCTTTATGCTGCGCGGCCATCGTGAAATAGCGGCGGAACTGCCGCTCGAGGATGCCGTAGGTCCGGCGCAGCTTCTGCTTCTCGCGCAGCTGGTTGCCGTAGTCCGACTGGCGCATGCCCGATTTCACGCCATGCTGGCCTGGCTTGGAATCGAGCTTGCACTTGGAGTCGAGCGATCGGCGAGCGCTTTTCAGGAAAAGATCGGTCCCTTCCCGTCGCGCCAGCTTGCATTTTGGTCCGGTATATCGAGCCATCTTAGTCTCCCGGTCGAAAGTAAAACCCTACTTTCGACCGATCTGGTTACCTGAGAATCGCGGGCAGAGCCCGACGATTCTCAGCGGAAATCCTCGAACGAAAACCCCAGCGCTAGATCCTGCGGCGCTTCGGCGGCCGGCAGCCGTTGTGCGGCACCGGTGTCACGTCCGAAATGCTGGTGATCTTGAGTCCGAGCGCATTCAGGGCGCGCACCGCCGACTCGCGGCCGGGACCCGGGCCCTTGATCCGCACCTCGAGGTTCTTGACGCCGCATTCCTGCGCCGCCTTGCCTGCCGATTCGGCGGCGACCTGTGCCGCGAACGGCGTCGACTTGCGCGAGCCCTTGAAGCCCGCGCCGCCCGACGTCGCCCAGGACAAGGCGTTGCCCTGGCGATCGGTGATGGTGATGATCGTGTTGTTGAACGACGCGTGGATGTGCGCAATGCCTTCAGAGATGTTCTTCTTGACCTTCTTGCGCGTCCGCGTGACGGTCTTGGTCGGTGCCTGTGCCATTCGTTATGTCCTCAATCCTTGATCGGCGTCGCTGTTACTTGGCCGCCGGCTTGGCGGTGGGGGGGCTGGCCGCCGGCTTGGCGGCACCGCGCGACGACGTCGCTTGCCGCGCCTTCTTGGGTCCCTTGCGTGTCCGTGCGTTGGTGCGCGTACGCTGACCGCGAACCGGCAGCCCCTTGCGGTGGCGCACGCCTCGGTAGCAGCCGAGGTCCATCAGCCGCTTGATGCTCATGGTCACCTCGCGGCGCAGGTCTCCCTCGACCGTGTACCTGCCGACGAGCTCGCGCAGCTTGTCCATCTGCGCGTCGGACAGATCCTTGATCTTGGTCGCGTGGCCGACGTTTGCGGCCTCGCAGATCATTCGGGCGCGCGGGCGCCCGATGCCGTAAATCGCGGTCAGCGCGATTTCGGCATGCTGGTGATTCGGAATGTTGACGCCTGCAATACGGGCCATGTGCTTACCCTATCGTTCGTTTCCGTTAGCCTTGCCGCTGCTTGTGGCGCGGATCCGTGCAAATCACTCGCACGACCCCGTGACGCCGGACAATCTTGCAATTGCGGCAAATCTTCTTGACTGAAGCCAATACTTTCATCTCTGTTCCTTTCGCTTCTGCCCTTATTTCGCGCGGAAAATGATCCGCGCCCGGGACAGGTCGTACGGCGTAAGGTCCACCGTCACCTTGTCGCCCGGCAAGATCTTGATGTAGTGCATCCTCATCTTTCCGGAGATGTGACCCAGCACTATGTGGCCGTTCTCCAGCTTCACCCGGAACGTCGCGTTGGGCAGCGTTTCCAGGACTTCCCCCTGCATCTGTATCGTTTCTTCTTTCGCCATCAGCGCGTCGGTAATCCGCCCTTGAAGTTCGCCTTCTTGAGCAGGCTCTCGTACTGCTGCGACATCACATACGCCTGCACCTGAGTCATGAAGTCCATGGTCACGACCACGATGATCAGGAGCGAAGTCCCACCGAAATAGAACGGAACATTCTTCCAGGCGATAAGAAAGTTCGGGATAAAGCAGACCACCACCAGATATATCGAGCCGAGCAGGGTCAAACGCAAGGTTATTTTCTCGATGTACTTCCCGGTCTGCTCGCCGGGACGATACCCCGGGATGAACGCGCCGCTCTTCTTGAGATTCTCGGCAGTCTCCTTCGGGTTGTACTGCAGCGCCGTATAGAAGAAACAGAAGAATATGATCGCGGCTGCGTACAGTATCTCGTGCACCGGCTGGCCCGGGGCAAGCGTCGCCGCCAGGTCTCGCAGCCAGATGGTGTTCTCATTGGAGCCGAACCATTGCGCCAGGGTCGCGGGAAAGAGAATGATCGACGAGGCAAAAATCGGCGGAATCACGCCGGCCATGTTGAGCTTGAGCGGCAGAAACGATTGCTGACCGGCATAGACCTTGTTGCCGACCTGGCGCTTGGCGTAGTTCACCTGGATCTTGCGCAGTGCCCGCTCGACATACACCACGAACGCCGTCACCCCGACCACCAGCGCGACGATGCCCAGTACCAGCGGAATCGAATACGCGCCCGTATTGAGCTGCTCCAGCGTCTGCCCGATGGCGCGCGGCAGACCGGCGGCGATGCCGGCAAAGATGATCAGCGAGATCCCGTTGCCCAGGCCCCGCTCGGTGATCTGCTCGCCCAGCCACATCAGGAACATCGTCCCGGTCACCAGCGTGACCGCCGACAGGAAGCGGAACGCGACGCCCGGGTCGACCACCAATCCGGCCTGCGCTTCCAGCGCAATCGAGATCCCGAGCCCCTGAAAGAAGGCGAGCCCCAGGGTCGCGTAGCGCGTGTACTGCGTGATCTTGCGACGGCCGGACTCGCCCTCTTTCTTGAGCGCTTCCAGCGTGGGGACAACCACCGTGCACAACTGCATGATGATCGATGCCGAGATGTACGGCATGATCCCCAGCGCAAAGATCGAGAACCGGGAAAGCGCGCCGCCGGAAAATACATTGAACAGGCCGAGGATGCCGCCCTGCTGCGACTTGAACAATTCGTCCAGCACCGACGCGTTGATCCCCGGCACGGGGATGTGCGTTCCGATGCGATAGACGACGAGCGCGCCGAGCAGAAACAGCAGACGCTTTTTCAGGTCTGCGTATCGGTTGCCGCTCTTTTGCGCGGGATTGATGGTAGCCAAATTATTTCCTGGGTTCGGCGCTTGGTTTCGTCTGGCTCGCTGGCATCAGGACGCTGCCGCCGGCGGCTTCGATCGCCGCGCGGGCGCCCTTGGTCGCCAGCACGCCCGAGAGCTGGACCGCTTTTTTGAGCTCGCCGGTCTTGATCACCTTCACCGTCTTCGCGCCCGGCGGTACAAGCCCCGCCGCCTTGAGCGCCAGCAAATCGATGTCCGCGACCGGAACCTTGGTCAGATCCGACAGCCGCACCTCCGCAGCATCGCCGTGAGTGCGCGACTTGAATCCACGCTTGGGCAGACGGCGCTGCAGCGGCATCTGACCGCCTTCGAAGCCTACCTTGTGAAAGCCGCCCGAGCGCGATTTCTGCCCCTTGTGGCCGCGGCCCGCGGTCTTGCCCAGCCCCGAGCCGATGCCGCGGCCGACACGGCGCTTGGCCTTCGTGCTTCCGGCCGCAGGCTTGATGGAATTCAGTCGCATCGTCAAAGTCCTTCAGCCCTTTGCCTCGGTGACTCGAAGCATGTAACCGATCTTGTTGATCATGCCGCGGGTCTGCGGCGTGTCCTGCAGCTCGACCGTGTGGTTGCGCCATTTGAGGCCCAGTCCACGCACGGTGTCGCGATGGTCCGGCTTCTTGCCCATCAGCCCGCGCACCAGGGTGACGCGTACCGTTCCCACTTTCTTTTCCGCCGCCATGCCTAGCCTTCCGTCAGCTGCTCGACCGTCAACCCGCGCTTGGCGGCAATCTCCGCTGGCGAGTTGCAGTGCTCGAGCGCATTCAAGGTCGCGCGCACGATGTTGTACGGATTGGTCGAGCCATGGCACTTGGCGAGAATGTTGGTCACGCCGACCACATCGAACACCGCCCGCATCGGGCCGCCGGCGATGATCCCGGTTCCTTCCGATGCCGGCTGCATGAAAACCTTGGTCGCGCCGTGACGTCCCTGAACGGCGTGATGCAGCGATCCGTTCTTCAACCGCACCTTGATCATCCTGCGCCGCGCTTCTTCCATCGCCTTCTGCACCGCGACCGGAACTTCCTTGGCTTTGCCCTTGCCGATGCCGACGCGGCCATCGCCGTCGCCGACGACCGTCAGCGCCGCGAAGGCGAGAATGCGCCCGCCCTTCACCACCTTGGTGACGCGGTTGATGGCGATCATCTTCTCGCGCAGGCCGTCGCCGCGATCATCCTGCTGTTGCCTGCCTTGCTGCCTGCCCATTGGCTTTGCCATTGTTCGTTCCCGTTTTCCTCGTGTGGCGCTAGAACTTCAGGCCGCCCTCGCGAGCGGCATCGGCCAGCGCCTTCACGCGACCGTGATACTTGAATCCGGAACGGTCGAATGCAACCGCCTCGATACCCAGCTTCTTCGCTTTCTCCGCGATGCGCTTTCCAACTACGGCCGCCGCGGCTTTGTTGCCGCCGTTCTTCAAGTCTTTGCGGACGTCGCCCTCGAGCGTCGACGCGCTAGTCAGAATCCTGTCGCCGGACGGAGCGACGATCTGCGCGTAAATATGGCAATTCGACCGGCTGACCACCAGCCGGTTGGCGCGCTGCTCGGCAATGCGCGCCCGGGTTTTGCGGGAGCGGCGGACTCGAGCGTCTTTCTTGTTCATGTC
This sequence comes from Casimicrobiaceae bacterium, assembly GCA_035544975.1. Taxonomy (GTDB): domain Bacteria; phylum Pseudomonadota; class Gammaproteobacteria; order Burkholderiales; family Casimicrobiaceae; genus PALSA-1003. The sequence continues at coordinate 9,322 of DASZZK010000427.1, forward strand.
TGCAACCCTGTCCTTTCCAGCTTTTCTGTCTCGAATCGTCCGGCTCTGCCGGCGATCCGAGAGTGACTGCTTCGGTCAAAAGTAGGTTTGTACTTTTGACCGTCGCGTTATTTTTTCTTCGTCTCTTTGATCACGACCCGCTCGCCGACGTAGCGAACGCCCTTGCCCTTGTACGGCTCGGGCGGACGGTAGGCGCGAATCTCGGCCGCGACCTGCCCGACCTGCTGCTTGTCGATGCCCCTGATCACGATCTCCGTCTGCAGCGGCGTTTCCGCCTTCACGCCTTTGGGCATCCTGTGCACCACCGGATGCGAAAAGCCCAGCGATAGATTGAGCTTGTCGCCCGCTGCCTGTGCGCGATATCCGACGCCGACCAACGCGAGTTTCTTTTCGTAGCCGTCGGTCACGCCCTTGACCATGTTCGCGACCAGCGCGCGCAAGGTGCCGTGCATCGCGCTTGCCTCCACGTTAACCGCCTTGAACACCAGCGTGTCGCCGTTCTTCTCAACGGTGATCGCGGTGCCGAACTGGCGCGACAGCGTTCCGAGCGGACCCTTGACCGAGATTTCGCCCGGGCCGACGTTCACTTCGACCTTCGGCGGCAGCTTGATCGGGTTGTTGCCTATGCGGGACATGTTCTTCTCTCCGTCACGCGACGATGCACAGCACTTCGCCACCGACGCCGGTGGCGCGCGCCTTGCGATCGGTCATGACGCCGTGCGAGGTCGAGACGATGGCGATTCCCAGTCCGTTCATGACCCGAGGGATATCGTCCTTGCCCTTGTAGATGCGCAAGCCCGGCTTCGACACACGCTCGATTTTTTCGATCACCGGCCGTCCCGCGTAGTACTTCAGCGCGATCTCCAGCTGCGGCTTCGCCTCGTCGCCCACGACGGCGAAGCCCTCGATGTAGCCCTCGTCCTTGAGCACCTTGGCGATCGCCAATTTGACCTTGGATGTGGGCATCTGCGCCGTGGCCTTCTCCGCGAGCTGCGCATTGCGGATGCGCGTCAGCATGTCGGCGATCGGATCAGTCATGCTCATGTGTTCACCTCAACCTCAGTTGCGCTCAGTTGTGTCATGGCTAATCGTTGCGCCGGGAAAACGGCGCTCATTACCAGCTGGCCTTGACCACGCCGGGAATCTCGCCGCGCATCGCGATTTCGCGCAGCTTGTTGCGCCCCAGCCCGAACTTGCTGTAGACGCCGCGAGGGCGTCCAGTCAGCCTGCAGCGGTTGCGAAGCCGCGTCGGGCTCGCGTTCCTCGGCAGCTGCTGCAGCTTGTGCCGGGCCGCCAGACGGTCCTCGTCGGAGAGCCTCATATTGCCGATCGTTGCCTGCAGCTCAGCACGCTTCTTGGCGTACTTTTTCACCGTCACGCGGCGTTTCAGATCGCGGTTGATGACAGACTTTTTCGCCATGGCGTCCTTAAAGTCTCAGTTTAGTTCTTGAACGGAAATTTGAACGCGGCCAGCAACGCCTTGGCCTCGGCATCGGTCTTGGCGGTGGTCGCGATCGTGATATTCATGCCCCGGATCGAATCGATCTTGTCGTACTCGATCTCCGGGAAAATGATCTGTTCCTTGACGCCCATGTTGAAGTTGCCGCAGCCGTCGAAAGACCGTCCGGATACGCCGCGAAAGTCGCGCACGCGCGGCAACGCAATCGACACCAGCCGGTCGAAAAACTCGTACATCCGCTCCTGGCGCAGCGTCACCATGCATCCGATCGGATAGCCGGTGCGGATCTTCCACACCGCGATCGACTTTTTTGCCTTAGTGATCACCGGTTTCTGGCCGGAGATCTTCTGCATGTCGGCAACCGCATTTTCCAGGATCTTCTTATCGGCGATCGCTTCTCCGACGCCCATGTTGAGAACGATCTTGTCGATCCGGGGGACTTGCATGGTCGACTTGTAGCCGAACTGCTTCACCAGCGCCGGAACGATTTCCTTGTTGTAGATTTCCTTGAGGCGGGCCATGTTCAAACTCCGATCACTTCCTTGTTCGACTTGTAGAAGCGAACCTTGCGGCCGTCGTCGAGCGTGCGAAAGCCGATCCGGTCCGCCTTCAAGGTAATCGGGTTCCAGATCGCCACGTTGGACACGTGCATCGGCGTTTCCTTGGTCACGATTCCGCCCTGCTGATTTTTCATCGGGTTGGGGCGGGTATGCCGCTTCACCTGGTTGATGCCAGCGACCACTACGTGATCGTCATCGACGACCTGCGTGACGTCGCCGCGCTTGCCCTTGTCGCGGCCGGCAATCACGACCACGTTGTCGCCCTTCTTGATCTTGCGCATGGTCATAGGACCTCCGGCGCGAGCGATACGATTTTCATGAAGCGCTCGGTGCGAAGCTCGCGAGTGACCGGCCCGAATATGCGGGTTCCGATCGGCTCGAGCTTGGGCGTGAGCAGCACGGCGGCGTTGGTGTCGAACTTGATCTTGGCGCCGTCATCGCGACGAACACCGTGGCGGGTGCGAACGACAACCGCGCTGTAGATCTCGCCTTTCTTGACGCGGCCGCGCGGCGCCGCATCCTTGATGCTGACCTTGATGATGTCGCCGATGTGGGCGTACCGGCGCTTTGAGCCGCCGAGCACCTTAATGCACATCACTCGCCGGGCGCCGGTGTTGTCGGCGACCTCCAGCATCGTTTGCATTTGGATCATTGCTCAATCTCCAACTTGACCCGCCGCTGAAAGCCTAAGCCTCGCGGCGACCAGTTTTGGAACCCGTCCGGGTGAACCGCCGCGCCGCCTGGATGCCTGTTCAGGGTCCTGAAAAAGCCTCAGCCAGCGTGCGGCAGGCGAAGCTCATAAGCATGACAGTTTTCAATCGCATTGGCAAGCCCGGTCAAGCCTCAAGTCCTTAGATATCCTTGGCTTTTTCGATCAGGCGCTTCACCCGCCATGCCTTGGTCTTGGCGAGCTTGCGGCAGGCCTCGATCTCGACTAAGTCGCCTGCCTTGTATTCGTTGTTCTCGTCGTGCGCGTGGTACTTGTTGGACCGGGTCACGACCTTGCCATAGAGCGGGTGCTTGACGCGGCGCTCGACCAGCACGGTCACCGTCTTGTCCATTTTGTCGCTGACCACCCGGCCGATCTGGGTCTGGATCAGGCTGCCCTTGACTGCCGGGGCGCCGGCCGCGGCGCCATCGGAGGCTGGCTGCACCGCTTGCTGCATCGGTTCGTTCATGTCTGTGCCGTCTTGGATTTGTGGGTAAGCAGTGTTCGCACTCTGGCTATGTCGCGCCGGACCGCGGGCAGCTTGGACTGATTCGAAAGCTGTTGCGTCGCCTTCTGCATGCGCAGGCCGAACTGCTCCCTGAGCAAGGCGTGAAGCTCGGCCGTGAGCTCGTCAGGCGACTTAGCCTTCAAGTCCTTCCTGCGTGCGGAAATTTTCATGGTCGCGGTCCTTTAACCGAGAAGCCGATGGACGAACGTCGTCCTGATCGGCAGCTTTGCGGCGGCAAGCGCAAACGCCTCGCGGGCCAGCGCCTCGTCGACGCCATCCATTTCGTAGAGAACCTTGCCGGGCTGGATCTCGGCGACGTAGTACTCCGGATTCCCCTTGCCATTGCCCATCCGCACTTCAGCCGGCTTTTTCGACATTGGCTTGTCAGGGAAAATACGAATCCAGATCCGGCCCCCGCGCTTGATGTGCCGGGTCATCGCCCGCCGTGCGGCCTCGATCTGGCGCGCGGTCAGACGTCCGCGCCCCACCGCCTTCAGCCCGTATTCGCCGAAGCTGACCTTGGCGCCGACGGTCGCAACGCCTTTGTTGCGGCCCTTCTGCTCCTTGCGGTACTTCCGTCTAGCTGGTTGCAGCATTTTTAACTCCCGCAGGCTTGCGCGCCCTCTTCGGTGCTTCGGGTGCCGGCACGGGGGCCGCAAGCGGCTCCGCGTTGTGCGGCATCACTTCGCCCTTGAACACCCAGACCTTGATCCCGATGACGCCATAGGACGTCTTCGCTTCCGCGAAACCGTAGTCGATATCCGCACGCAGAGTGTGGAGCGGCACGCGTCCCTCGCGATACCACTCGCAACGCGCGATTTCGATGCCGTTCAGCCGCCCCGAGCTCATGATCTTGATACCCTGCGCGCCAAGGCGCATCGCGTTCTGCATCGCGCGCTTCATGGCGCGGCGGAACATGATGCGCTTTTCGAGCTGCTGGGCGATCGAGTCGGCGACAAGCTGCGCGTCGATCTCGGGCTTGCGGATCTCCTCGATATTGAGCCCGACTTCGGTGCCCATCATCTTGCGCAGATTCGCGCGCAGCGTTTCGATGTCCTCGCCCTTCTTGCCGATCACCACACCGGGGCGCGCGCTGTGAATGGTGATGCGCGCGTTCTTGGCCGGGCGCTCGATCGTGATCTTGCCGACCGAGGCGTGCGCGAGCTTCTTCTTGAGATACGCGCGGACCTTGATGTCCTCGTTCAATATCGTCGGGAAGTGCTTGCTGTTGGCGTACCACTTCGACGTCCAGTCGCGATTGACGGCCAGACGGAAGCCGATCGGATGTATCTTCTGTCCCATGACCTAGTCCTTTTTTCCGTCACCGACGGTGACATGGATGTGGCAAGTCTGTTTGAGTATCACGTTGCCACGTCCCTTGGCCCGCGCTGTAAAGCGGCGCAGATTGGTCGCCTTGTCGAGATAGATCGTCTTGACCTTGAGCTCGTCGACATCGGCACCTTCGTTGTGCTCGGCGTTGGCGATTGCCGACTCCAGCACCTTCTTGATGATCTTGGCACCCTTCTTGGGGCTGAACGCCAGCACGTCGAGCGCCTTGTCGACGGCCAAACCGCGGATCTGATCGGCGACGAGCCGGCCCTTCTGGGCCGACAGGCGCACGCCGCGCAGGATTGCTTTGGTTTCCATCGCTCTCTCCTTACTTCCGAGGCGGCAGCGGCGCCGCGACCTTCTTGTCGGCGGAGTGCGCCTTGAACGTGCGGGTCAAGGCGAATTCGCCAAGCTTGTGCCCCACCATGTTCTCCGACACGTACACCGGTATGTGCTGCTTGCCGTTGTGAACCGCAATGGTCAATCCCACGAAATCGGGCGTGATCGTCGAGCGGCGCGACCAGGTCTTGATCGGCCGCTTGTCCGACGTGGCGCGAGCCGCCTCGACCTTGGCTTGCAAATGGTGGTCGACGAAAGGACCTTTCTTGATTGAGCGAGCCATCTTGGTTCCTCTAACCCTTCTTTGCGGCGTGGCGGCGACGGACGATCATGCCGTCGGTGCGCTTGTTGCGCCGTGTCTGATAACCCTTGGTCGGCGTGCCCCAGGGTGATACCGGATGGCCGCCGCCGTTGGAACGGCCGCCATGGGGGTGATCCACCGGATTCATGGCGATGCCGCGAACCGTCGGACGAATGCCGCGCCACCGCTGCGCACCGGCCTTGCCGATCGAGCGCAGGTTGTGCTCTTCGTTGCCGACGGTGCCGATGGTGGCCCGGCAGTCGACGTGCACCTTGCGGATCTCGCCCGAGTGCATGCGCAACTGCGCATACACGCCTTCGCGTGCGAGCAACTGCACCGACGCTCCGGCGGAACGCGCCATTTGCGCGCCTTTACCAGGCAGCATTTCGACGCAGTGGATGGTCGTGCCCACAGGAATGTTGCGCAAGGGCAGGCAATTGCCGGGCTTGATCGGCGCCTCGGCCCCGCTCATGAGCTGAGTGCCCGCGGCGACGCCGCGCGGGGCGACGATGTAGCGCCGCTCGCCGTCGGTGTAGAGCAAGAGTGCCAGGTGCGCGCTGCGGTTCGGGTCATATTCGAGCCGCTCCACCTTGGCTGGGACACCGTCCTTGTTGCGACGAAAATCGACGATGCGGTAATGCTGCTTGTGGCCGCCACCCTGGTGACGCATGGTGATATGGCCGTTGTTGTTGCGCCCCGAACCGCGCTTCTTCGCCTCGATCAGCGCCTCGACCGGACGGCCCTTGTGCAGATCCGGATTGACGACCTTGACCAGCGAGCGCCGGCCGGGTGAAGTGGGTTTGACTTTGATAAGTGCCATGATCAGGCTTCCTGCGCGAAGTTGATTTCCTGGCCCGGCTTCAGGCTTACGTACGCCTTTTTCCAGTTGCGGCGGCGGCCGTTGTAGGCACCGAAGCGCTTGACCTTGCCCTTGACGTTCGCAATCTGAACGCTTTCGACCTGGACCTTGAACATAAGCTCGACCGCGGCCTTGACTTCCGGCTTGGTCGCGTTGGGCGCGACCCTGAAAACGACCTGCTCGTGCTTGTCGGCGATATGCGTCGCCTTTTCCGAGATGGTCGGCGCCAGCAACACGGTCATCAGCCGCTCCGGGTTGAACTTGGTCGCTGCCGCGCGAGGCGGCGCAGCCGTTTTCTGTGCGCTCATGCCAGGATCTCCTCGAACTGCGTCACCGCCGCGCGGGTCAATAGCACGTGGTCGAATCGAACCAGGCTGACCGGGTCGACCTCGCGGGTCTCCATCACCATTACGCCGTGCAGGTTGCGCGACGACAGATGAATGTTGTCGCTCAGCGCATCGACGACGACCAGCACCGAGCCGGTGAGTCCCAGCGACTTGATCTTCTGTACGAGCAGTTTCGTTTTTGGCGCATCGAGCGCGATTTGATCGACGACGGACAGGCGATCTTCACGAACCAGTTGCGACAGGATCGACGCAATGCCGGCGCGGAACATCTTCCGGTTCACCTTGTGTGAAAAGTTCTCATCGGGCGAGCTGGGGAAAATCTTTCCGCCACCGCGCCACAGCGGGCTGTTGGCCTGGCCCGCGCGAGCGCGGCCGGTGCCCTTCTGCGCCCAGGGCTTCTTGTGCGACTTGTTGATGTCGGCACGGCCTTTTTGCGCCCTGTTACCGCTGCGCGCATTGGCCTGATACGCCGTCACCAGCTGGTGGATCAGCGCTTCGTTGTATTCGCGGCCGAACAGCGTATCCGATACCGCGAGCGTTGCGGCAGGCTTGCCGCTGTCATTGATGAGCTTCAGATCCATGCTCTAGCCCCCCTTCTTCAGCGGGGTCTTGACCGAGGGCCGGACCACGATGTGGCCGCCGTCGGCGCCGGGAACTGCACCCTTGACCAGCAGCAGGCCGCGCTCGACGTCGACGCGGACGACCTTCAGCGTCTGCACCGTTCGCTTGACGTTGCCATATTGGCCCGCCATGCGCTTGCCGGGAAAAACGCGGCCGGGGTCCTGCGCCATACCTATCGAGCCGGGACTGTTGTGCGAGCGCGAGTTACCGTGCGAGGCGCGGTTCGAGCTGAAATGGTGACGCTGGATCACGCCTGAAAACCCGCGGCCCTTGGTGGTGCCGCTGACGTCGACCAATTGACCGACGGTGAAGGTTTCGACGCTGATGGCTTCACCGAGCTTGAGGCTCGCGAGCTCGTCCGCACGGACCTGAAATTCCTTCAGCACGGATCCCGCTTCCACACCCGCCTTGGCCAGATGACCCGCTTGCGGCTTGGTGACGCGATTGGCGCGCCGCTTGCCATAGGTGACTTGCACCGCGGAATAGCCGTCGCTTTCCTCGGTCTTGATCTGGGTGACGCGATTGTTGGCGACATCAAGCACGGTCACCGGCACGGCAGCGCCGTCGTCGGAGAAAATCCGTGTCATGCCGATCTTGCGGCCGACAAGTCCTAGACTCATGTTCGTTTTCCTTGGTTTACCGGGATTGGTTTCCCAAACCCGGTTTCCTGATTCGTCACCGCCGATTTCGATTGACCGGCGGCGTTGTCATCACACGTTCAGCTGCGCTTGCCCCAACTTTCTAAAATCGTCTTACTGAAGCTTGATCTCCACGTCGACTCCCGCCGGCAGATCGAGCTTCATCAGCTGATCGACCGTCTTGTCGGTCGGATCGATGATGTCCATCAACCTTAAGTGGGTGCGAATCTCCAGTTGATCGCGCGACGTCTTGTTGACGTGCGGCGAGCGCAGAACATCGAACCGCTCGATCTTGGTCGGAAGCGGAACCGGACCTTTGACCACCGCGCCGGAGCGCTTGGCCGTTTCCACGATTTCCTGTGCCGACTGGTCGATCAGCTTGTAGTCGAAAGCCTTGAGGCGGATACGGATTCGCTGGTTCTGCATATGTGCCTTTCGTCCGAAAGTAAAAACCTACTTTCGGCCGGTTAGTTTTCCTGCGAATCGCGATTCGCAGCGGTAAGTACAGCTACTCAATGACCTTTGCCACCACGCCGGCGCCGACCGTGCGGCCGCCTTCGCGGATGGCAAAGCGCAAGCCCTCTTCCATCGCAATCGGCGCAATCAGGGTCACCGTCATCTGGATGTTGTCGCCCGGCATCACCATCTCGGTGCCCGCCGGCAACTCCACGCTTCCCGTCACATCGGTGGTCCGAAAGTAAAACTGCGGC
>DASZZK010000428.1:0-2615 GCA_035544975.1 Casimicrobiaceae bacterium
ATCGGCGCGCGAGAACACGACGAGATCGCTCGCATGGTGCCTCATATGCTGCGGCGCGTCGGAGGATACAACATCGACGTGTTCCATCCGCAGAGCGTGCGCCCCTATACGTCCGACGGCTCGGTCAACTTCGCCCACCTCCTCGTCGGCTCCGAAGGGACACTCGCTTATTTTTCGCGCCTGACCTTGCAGCTCGCACGGCTGCCGGCCAACAAGGCTCTGGGCGTGGTCAATTTCCCGTCGTTTCGCGCGGCGATGGCATCGGCGCAGCACATCGTGACCTTGAAGCCGACCGCGGTCGAGCTTGTCGATCGGACCATGATCGAGCTGGCTCGCGCGAATCCGGCGTTTCGCCCCATCATCGAAAGCGCATTGATCGGCGAGCCGGAAGCGATTTTGCTGGTCGAATTTTCCGGTGAAGAGAGCGGCGCGCAAAGCGGGCGTCTGGACCGGCTCTCGGAGCTCATAGGCGACCTCGGCCTTCCGGACGCCGTCGTGCGCATCACCGCGCCTCAGGCCCAGAAAGCGTTGTGGGACGTGCGCAAGGCCGGACTGAACATCATGATGTCGATGAAAGGTGACGGCAAGCCGGTGTCTTTCATCGAGGACTGCGCGGTGCCGCTCGAGCACCTCGAGGAATACACCGAGCGCCTGACGGAGGTTTTTCGAAAGCACGGAACGGATGGCACCTGGTACGCGCACGCCAGTGTCGGCACCTTGCACGTGCGCCCGATTCTCGACATGCGGCGCGGCGGCGCGTCGCAGATGCGCTCGATCGCCGAGGAAGCCGCCGCCATGGTCCGCCAATACAAGGGCGCCTACTCGGGTGAGCACGGCGACGGCTTGTGCCGCGGGGAGTGGGTGGCGTGGCAGTTCGGCCCGCGCCTCAATGCCGCATTTGCCGAGATCAAGGCGCTGTTCGATCCGGGCAATCGCATGAACCCCGGCAAGATTGTCGCGCCGCCGCGAATGGACGATGCGACGCTGTTCCGGCTCGGTCCGGGCTACCGGCGACGAGCCTTCGAACCGGCGCTGGATTGGTCGCCATGGGACGTCCAGCGCGACCCGCTGACGGGTCGCGAGACGAAACCAGGATCCGGTGGAGACCCTGCGCACGGTCTCACCAACGCGATCGAAATGTGCAACAACAACGGCCATTGCCGCAAGTTCGACGCCGGAACGATGTGCCCGAGCTTTCGCGTCACCCGCGACGAGCAGCACACGACGCGCGGGCGTGCCAACACCCTGCGCCTTGCGCTTGCCGGCCAGCTCGGGCAGGAAGACTTCGCCGGCGATGCCGTGCGCGACGCGCTCGATCTATGCGTGTCGTGCAAAGGCTGCAGGCGCGAGTGCCCGACCGGCGTCGACATGGCCAAGCTGAAGATCGAGTTTCTTGCCGCTCGCAACGCGCGCTATGGCGTAACCCTCCAGCAACGGCTGATTGCCTATCTGCCTCGCTACGCGCCAGCCTTAAGCCGCGTACGGTGGATCGCCAACCTGCGCGACCGGCTCCCGGGTGCTGCGCGCCTTTCCGAGCGTTGGCTGGGCCTGTCGCAGCGGCGCTCCTTGCCGCAGTGGCACGCGTCGTTCCTGCGCACCGCGAGCTCCGGGTCGTCCACATCCGCGTCGGCGACACTCAAGCCCCTGCGCGAAGTCGTGTTGTTCGTCGACACCTTCAGCAATTATTTCGCGCACCCGGACGCGCACGCTGCAACGCGCGTGCTCGAAGCCGGCGGTTACACAGTGCACAGCCATGTCCTCGGTTCGGGACGGCCGCTTTGCTGCGGCCGCACTTTCCTCGCCGCGGGAATGGTCGAACAGGCGCGCGGCGAAGCGCGGCGCACACTCGATGCACTGCTGCCCTATGTGCAGCGGGGTGTCGCCATCGTCGGCCTCGAACCGTCGTGCCTGCTCACCCTGCGCGACGAATTCCTGACCTATCGCTTCGGCGAGGACGCGCACTTGCTCGCGCAAAACGCGCTGCTGTTCGAGGAATTTCTGGTGCGCGAGAAGTCCGCCGGACGGCTCTCGCTCAAGCTTAAGTCGCTGCCGAATGCCGAGGCGCTTCTGCACGGGCACTGCCATCAGAAAGCGTTCGCCGCTTTCGAGGCGGTAAGAACCGTTCTGGAATGGATTCCGGGACTGAAGACGCGGGTGGTCGAATCGAGCTGCTGCGGGATGGCCGGCGCATTCGGATACGAAGCGAAACACTTCGACGTGTCGATGAAAATGGCCGAGCTTAGCTTGTTGCCGGCGATACGCGCCGCGGCGCCCGAAACCCTGATCGTCGCCGACGGATTCAGTTGCCGCCATCAGGTTGCCGACGGGACCGGGCGCGACGCACTGCACGTCGCCCGGGTACTCGATCTGGCGCTGAACAGCGTCCAATAGTCGCCACCGAGTATCGAGCCATGACGCCCCGACGACGCAGCGTCCCCTGCCCGCAATGCGCGAAAGCTGTCGAGTGGACCACGGAGAACCGCTTCCGGCCGTTCTGTTCCGAACGCTGCAAGTTGATCGATCTGGGAGCTTGGGCGTCCGAGTCCTATCGCGCGCCGGTGGCCGAGGATCCAACGGAGCCGGATGACTCGGAGCCCGGGGCCGGCACTTCCTGA
>DASZZK010000429.1:0-3951 GCA_035544975.1 Casimicrobiaceae bacterium
GGCGTCGTGCGCCGGCGCCAGCGCACCGGTGGGGCAGGCTTGCACGCATTCGCCGCAGGCGACGCAGGTGGATACACCCATCGGGTCGGCGAGATCGAACACGATCTGCGAGTCGGCGCCGCGAAACGCGTAGCCGATCACGTCGTTGACCTGCTCTTCGCGACAGGCGCGCACGCATCGCGTGCACTGGATGCAGGCGTCCAGATTGACCGCCATCGCCGGATGCGAGAGGTCGGCAGGCGGCTGCGCCCGCGCCTCGAAGCGCGGCACGCCGACCTTCAGCCATCGCTTCCAGTGGTCCAGCTCCGAGTCGAGCTTGTAGACCGTTTGTGGCACGTCCGCGGCCAGCATTTCGATCACCAGCCTTTGCGAATGCACCGCGCGCGGGCTGTCGCTCGAGACTTCCATCCCCGCCGTGGGTGCACGGCAGCACGATGGCGCCAGCACGCGCTCGCCTTTGATCTCGACCATGCAGGCGCGGCAATTGCCGTCGGCGCGCATGCCTTCCTTGTAGCAAAGATGCGGGATGTCGACGCCGTGGCGTTTCGCCGCCTGGATGATGGTTTCACCGTACTCGGCGCTGAGCTCGACACCGTTCAGGAAAAACTCGGTGCGCTGCACGTCCAGCGCCTTTTCATACGGAGCATTCATTCGGCCAGCTCCTGGGGAAAATATTTGATCACGCACGTAATCGGATTGGGCGCCGCCTGCCCGAGCCCGCAAATCGACGCGTCGATCATGACCTGGGAAAGCTCCGCCAGCAGCGTGGTGTCCCATTGCGGGCGGGCGAGCAGCCCGACCGCTTTTTGCGTCCCGACGCGGCACGGCGTGCATTGCCCGCAGGATTCATCGGCAAAAAAGCGCATCAGATTGAGCGCGGCGTCGCGTGCGCGGTCGTGTTGCGAAAGGATGATCACCGCCGCGGAGCCGATAAAGCATCCATGCGGCTGCAGCGTATCGAAGTCCAGCGGGACGCGGTCCAATGATGCCGGCAGAATTCCGCCGGAGGCGCCGCCCGGCAGATAAGCGTAGAGCTCGTGTCCAGGAAGCATGCCGCCGCAAAATTCATCGATCAGCTCGCGCACGGTGATGCCCGCAGGCGCGAGATGCACGCCGGGTTTCGCCACCCGTCCGGAGACCGAAAAGGAGCGAAGGCCCTTGCGCCCATTGCGTCCCTGCCCCGCGAACCACTCCGCGCCCTTCTCCAGGATGTCGCGCACCCAGTGCAGCGTTTCCATGTTGTGCTCGAGCGTGGGACGCCCGAAGAGTCCCACTTGCGCGACGTATGGCGGACGAAGGCGAGGCATGCCGCGCTTGCCTTCGATCGATTCGATCATGGCCGACTCTTCGCCGCAGATGTACGCTCCGGCGCCGCGCCGCAGATGAATCCGCGGCAGTGAACGGGGAGGGTCGGCTTGCAGCGCGTCAAGCTCGCGCTCGAGTACCGCCCGGCAAGCTGCATATTCGTCGCGAAGGTATACGTAGATGTCGTCGACATCGACAGCCCACGCCGCGATCAGCATGCCTTCGATGAAGCGATGCGGATCGCGCTCGAGATAGTAGCGATCCTTGAACGTGCCCGGCTCACCCTCGTCGATGTTGACCGCCATCAACCGAGGCGCGGGCTCGGCGCGCACGATTTTCCATTTGCGTCCGACCGCAAAGCCGGCACCGCCCAGGCCCCGAAGGCCGGAGTGCTCCATCGCGGCAATGACCGCGTCGACCGGACGCTCGCCGCTTCCACACGCGAGCAGCGTGCGATAGCCGCCGTCAGCGCGATACGCCGCGTAATCTACATACGGCGGCGGCTCGGCCTCAGTACGCTTAGCCCGGATCGCCTCGGCGATCTTTTCCGCCGTCGCGCCATCCACAGTGTTGCGCCCGACGACTGCCGCCGGCGCGTGCTCGCAACGACCGATGCAGGGCGCGCCGATCACCCGCACGCCGGCCCCGCTCGCACGCTCGACGGCGTGGTGCAATGCTTCGGCGCCGGCCATCTGACAGGAGAGGGTCTCGCAGATCCGAACCGTCAGCGCCGGCGGCGGCGTCTCGCCCTCCTTCACCACGTCGAAATGGTGATAGAAGGTGGCAACTTCGTAAACCTCGGTGCGCGCGAGCTTGAGCTCCTCGGCCAGCGCGAGGATATGCGCCGCCGAAATATGTCCATAGCGATCCTGAATTCGGTGCAGGAACTCGATCAGCAGGTCGCGCCGGCGTGGCGCATCGCCAAGCAGAGTGCGAATCTCGGATACGGCCTGCGGGTCGACGGGGCGTCCCTTCGGATATCCACGAACGCCGCGTTTGCGGCCGAGCGCCGATGTATCGACGACCGAGACTTCGCTCATGCGCGACCGCCGGCGGGCTGCGTTCGTTCGCGGCTCCTGCGGGTCATGGCGTCAGTGGAGGAAATCGCAGTATTTTTCGACATGCGCGGCAAGATCCAGCGAGTGCTGGCGTACCAGGCGCTCGGCAAGCTCGGTATCGCGCTTTTCCAGCGCTTCGATGATACGCATGTGATCGACGATCGAGCGCGCCGCGCGGTCGCTTTGCGAGATGGTCATCCTCCGTATCGCCCGAACGTGGATGAAAAGATTCTCGATCGTCTTGCCCATAAGATGCGAGCCGGAGAGGCCGATGATCGCCTGATGAAACGCAATATTCGCATCCGAATATTCCTCGATGTGCTCGGCCGGCGCGGCATTGTTGAACTCGTCGAACATGTGGCGCAGCGCGAGGATGTCCTCGTCCGACGCATTGATGGTCGCGAGCCGCGCCGCCATGCTTTCGAGCGCGGCCCACATCTCGATCATTTCCACGATCTGCTTCTTGGTCTTGCGGATGATGAAGACACCGCGCCGCGGAACCGTGCGCAGAAATCCTTCCTGCTCGAGCAGCGTCATCGCTTCACGGATCGGCGTGCGGCTGACGCCGAGCGCCTGGCTCAGCTGCCGTTCGTCCAGGCGAATCTCGTCGCGGTGCGCATAGATGTCGGCGTCCATGATCGCCTGCTTCAGCGCCGCGTACGCCTGGTCGCGGAAGCTCACGTTGGAACTGAGCGGCTGCAGCCCGAGCGTCGGCAGCGCCGGTCGCGTACCGGGCGCTTCGGCAACAGTGGTCATGGCTTCGTCTCCCATTTCAGCTTTCGCGGACGCGAGGCAACCGCGCGCAGGCGTCGCAAATCAGGCGCTGTCGTCAATGCAATGCTTCCGTCGCGCGCTGCGCTCGCTGGCGAATGAGCGCCAGCACGACGTCGGTAGTCGGAGTCGGAATGCCGGTGAAGAGACCCAACTCCTGCACCACACCGACCAGCGGCTCGACCTCCATCGACCGGCCGCGCCCCAGGTCCTGCAACATCGACATCTTGTGCGGCCCCAGTGCGCCTGCACCGTCGATGCGTCGCTCGATATCGACACGGAGGTGGAGACCGAGGCAGTCGCCGATCGCTTTCGCTTCGAGCATCATCGCTCGACAGATCGCGCGCGTTCCCGGATCGCCGCTGATGATATCGACCGTCGCCAGGGTCAGCGCGCTTATCGGGTTGAACCACATGTTGCCGCATAGCTTCAGCCAGATCTCGTCGCGAATGTCCTCGCGGATAGGCGCTTCGAGGCCGCCCGCCACCATCGCCTCGTGCAGCAATTCGACACGCGCGCTTTTCCGGCCGTCGGGTTCGCCGATCGGAAATTTGCGGCCACGCTCGTGCCGTATGACCCCGGGTGCGATGACCTCGGCTGCCGGAAAAACGACGCAGCCGATGGCGCGTTCCGGGCCCAGCTGGTTCCACTGCCTGCCGCCCGGATCGATGGCTGCGGAAATGGACGCCGGAAAGGCTCTCGTTGCCATGGAAGTACCAATAGGGAATGCCGTTGCTGGCGGTGACGACGCAAGTCGACGGTCCCAAGAGCGGCACCATCGCATCGACCGCCTCGTCGATCGTGTGCGCCTTGAGTC
>DASZZK010000430.1:0-1578 GCA_035544975.1 Casimicrobiaceae bacterium
CGTCTGCGCCCGAAGCGGTGATCGCATCGGTCCGGGCACCACACCGTTGACGCGCAGCGTCGCGACGTTCTCCCATTCGTCCGCAAGGATGGCGAGCAGCGCCGACAATCCCGCCTTGGCTACGGCGTACGCTCCCCAGAATGCTTTCGGCTCCAGGCCGCGAGTATCGAGCGTGAACGTAACACTCGCATCCGGAGCGGCGCGCAGCAAGGGCAGCAACGCCCGCGTCAGGCCGAAGGGTGCCAGCAGGTCCACGCGCAGCGTCGAGAGCCAGCTATCGAACGCCTGGTGCTCGATCGGCCCCAGCGAGCCGAGCAGCACCGCGGTGTGCACGATGGCGTCGACGCGGCCGTGCTGTGCTTGCAGCGCACTGGCGACGTTGGCAAAGTCCTCGGCTTTGGCAATCGCGAGATCGAGCGGCAGTATCGTCGGCTCAGGATGCCCGGCGGCGAGGATCCGGTCGTACAGCGCCTCCAGCTTGCGCACCACCCGGCCATGCAGCACTACCGTGGCGCCCTGTGCAGCGCAGCCCGTGGCGAGAACCGAGCCCAGCCCGCCGCTCGCGCCGGTGATCAGTATCACCCGGCCGGCGAGCCGTTCATGAGCCTGCGATGTGGAATTCGGCAACGGATTGGCGATGACGCGACACGGCTGCCGATGATAGCGGATAACGCTCGATGTGATCGCAGCGCCGGGCCCACCACGATGTCGACGCACGTGTCACAAACGCTTCGCAGGTTTGCAAAAGGACGCGCCGGGTCCTATAATTCGCGCCTTGCTGTGGGGCTATAGCTCAGCTGGGAGAGCGCTTGCATGGCATGCAAGAGGTCAGCGGTTCGATCCCGCTTAGCTCCACCAAACGCCCGCCGCAACAGTCGCCTCGTCCCCATCGTCTAGAGGCCTAGGACATCACCCTTTCACGGTGAGTACCGGGGTTCGAATCCCCGTGGGGACGCCACGCTATTCCCACCACTGAGTGGGATGCGGTAACAGAGTTGCAACGTTTGTTGCTCTGGATCGAGCTCGACGCGGTCGAGGATCGACACCAGGAAGTCCTTGAGCGCGCCGCGCTCGTACAGCCGCATTTCATCAGCCATCCGGCCGAGCATGGTCCGCACCTGTGTGTCCGTCACCTTGGCCAGGGCGTGCGCAGACTCATCTTCCTTCTCCCAACCGACAATGCGTTGCTCGATCTCACTGCGCTGACCCTCGAGCTCGTCTACCTTGCGCAAGACCGGCGTCCGCCTCTTGAGCTCGCTCGCCATTTCGAGCAGCTTTCCGCTGCGCGCGTCGAGCTTGGCGATTTGGGCGCGCGCCGCGGCAATGTCCTCGTCGTGCGTTGCCCCGAATTTCTCCCGGGTCGACTTGACCGCGGCGGCGACGAACACCGGTGACTGAAGATCCTTGGCCACGGTCTCGATCACCGCCCGGTCGATACGCTCGGCAAGAAAACTCCGGCTGCCTTTGCCAGCTTGGGCGCGGTAAAACTCGGATCGTGATGTGCGGTTGCCGTACCACGGCGCGCCCGCCGGCGTCTTCAAAATGCCGGTGAGCAAGTAGGCGGCGCCGTGCTGGCGG
>DASZZK010000431.1:0-10408 GCA_035544975.1 Casimicrobiaceae bacterium
TCAAGCGCTCGGAATGGGGAATGAAGTACGGCATTCCCAAGGCAGTTGGCGACGACGTGAAGCTCATGATCCCGGTCGAGGCTTACAGGGAGTAGCGAGACTGCTGCATGTGCGGCTGCACCGCATTCGTCACCGCTCAATATCGTCATTCCCGCGAAAGCGGGAATCCATTGGTTCGTAAGTCAACATGGGTCCCCGCTTTCGCGGGGATGACGTTCTAGAACACTGGGTCTTCGCTTGGCGCAGCTCTACCGCATGACGATCGGCTTCGCGCTTTGCCGCCGCTCGATGGCGTCCCAATCCCAGTCGATCCCCAGTCCTGGATCCTCCGACGCGTAAGCGCGTCCATCGCGGATGGCGAGCTGGGTGCGGGTGATGGCGTCGAGCTGCGGAATGTATTCGACCCAGCGGCTGTTGGGCACCGCGCAGCAAAGCCCGACGTGCAGCTCCATCAGGAAGTGCGGGCACACCGGGACGTTGAACGCTTCGGCCATGTGCGCGACCTTGAGCCACGGCGTGATGCCGCCGATGCGCGCGACGTCGACCTGCACGATGGAGCAGGCGTGCGCCTGCAGGTAATCCTTGAACTGCGAGATGCCGTAGAGCGACTCGCCGATCGCGATGGGCACGCTGGTGTGTCGTGCCAGCTCGCGATGCGCGCCCACGTCGTCGGCGGGCATCGGCTCCTCGAACCATGCGACATCGAGCGCCTCCAGGTGCCGCGCGCGACGGATCGCCTCGGGCAGGGTGAAGCCCTGATTGGCGTCGGTCATGATGTCCCAGTCTGCGCCGACCGCGTCGCGCACCGCGCCGAGGCGCGCGACGTCTTCTGCCACGTGCGGCCGGCCGATCTTGATCTTCGCGCCGCCGAAGCCATGCGCCTTTGCCGCGAGCGCGTCGTCGACCAGCGCGGCGGGCTCGAGATGCAGCCATCCGCCTTCGGTGGTGTACAGCGGCAGCGAAGTCTTGGCGCCGCCGGCGGCGACCGATAGCGGGAGCTTGGCGCGCCGGCAGGAGAGGTCCCACAGCGCGATGTCGACGGCCGCGAGCGCGAGCGAGGTGATCGCGCCGACCGACGTCGCATGCGTGGAGAACAACAAATCGCGCCAGATCGCTTCGATCGATTCGGCGTCGCGACCGATGAGCAAAGGCGCCAGATGATCGCGCAGCAGCGCGACGATAGCCGAGCCGCCGGTGCCGATGGTGTAGCTGTATCCGGTGCCGATTGCGCCATCGCGGTCGAACACGCGCACCATCGGCGTTTCCTGCGACACGAAGCTTTGGATCGCGTCGGTGCGCTTGACCTTGGGCCTGAGATTGACCAGGCCCAGCTCGACGCGCTCGATGATCGCCATGACAATTTTCTATTCGGGCGCGGCGCGAGGGACTGCCACACTCATTGGGTGTCGACGATTTCGCGGAAGCGATCCGTCGCCGCGACCAGCTCGCGCGCGATGCCCGGCTCGCGCGCCGAATGCCCCGCGTCGGCGACAACTAAGTACCGCGCCTCGGGCCACGCGAGGTGCAGCTCGTCGGCCGAAAGGATCGGGCACACGGCATCGTAGCGGCCTTGCACGATGGCGCAAGGAAGATGACGGATGCGTTCGATGCCGGCGAGCAGCGCGTTGTCGGGGAGGAAGCTATCGTGCACGAAGTAGTGCGCCTCGATACGGGCGATGGCGAGCGCGACGGCATCCTCGTCGAAGTGTGCGACCACCTCCGGATCGGGCAGCAGGGTCGAGCACGATCCCTCGTAGCGGCTCCATGCGTGCGCCGCCGGCATGTGCACTTTCGGATCCGGATCGATCAGCCGGCAGTAGTAGCCGGCGAGCAGGTCGCCTCGCTCAGCTTCGGGAAGGAAGCCGGCGAATTCGCGCCACGCTTCCGGGAAGATGAACCGCAACTCGTAAAGGAACCACCGGATCTCCGCCGGGCGGCACAGAAAAATGCCGCGCAAGACCAAGCCCCGCACGCGATCGGGATGCGCTTCGGCGTAGGCAAGCGCGAGCGTCGAGCCCCACGATCCGCCGAACACCAGCCAGCGCTGGACGCCAAGATGCGCGCGCAAGCGCTCGAGATCGGCGATCAGATGCGGCGTGGTGTTGTCGGTGAGGGCGCCCAGCGGAGTCGATTGGCCCGCGCCGCGCTGGTCGTAGACGATGATGCGATAGAACGCCGGGTCGTAGAAGCGCCGATGATCCGGCGCGCTGCCGCCGCCCGGTCCGCCATGAAGGAACACCACTGGGGCGCCGCGTGGATTGCCGGACTCTTCCCAGTACAGGGTGTGCAAGGAATCGAGCCTGAGCCGGCCGGTTCGATTCGGGGACAACGGCGGATAGAGGAAATCCTCCCGCGAGAACACGCGCGATGGCAAAGCAAGGTCGGTGTCAGCCATCGCGGTTTTAGGAAGTGCTTTGCATTCGGTCGGGGCTTGAGTCGGCGACAAGCGCCTGGGCTGTCAGTGCGCCGCCGCGCCCATCCGCGCCGCGATGGCAAGCGCATTGCTCATCGCCTGTACGTTGGCGATGCCGCGTCCGGCGATGTCGTAGGCGGTTCCGTGCGCCGGCGTCGTGATCGCGACCGGCAGGCCGCCTTGCACCGTGACTCCGCGCTCGAATCCCATCAGCTTCATCGCGATCTGTCCCTGATCGTGGTACATGGTGACGATGCCGTCGAACGCCCCGTCGCGCGCCCGCACGAAAATCGTGTCGGCCGGATACGGCCCGGCAGCGGTATAGCCACGCTTGGCGGCAAGCGCGATGCCAGGCTCGATGATGTCGATTTCCTCGCGCCCGAAGTTGCCGTTGTCGCCGTTGTGCGGGTTGAGGCCGCATACGCCGATGCGCGGAGTGGCGTTGCCCGCACGGCGGAGCGCGTCGTGCAGCATGCCGATCGCCTCGGCCACGCCCTCGGCGGTGAGGAGGCCCGCGACGTCCTTGAGCGGAATGTGCGAAGTCACGCGCGAGGTCCAGAGCTTTTCCAGCACATTGAATTCTCCGCACGGCCCGCGATGTCCGAGAACATCGGCGAACCAGCGCAGCTCGTCCTCCTGTTTCATGCCGCCGGCGCGCAACGCCGACTTGTTCAGCGGTGCGAAGCACACCGCGTCGACGACGCCGCGTTGCGCGAGGTCGAGCGCGAAGGTGAGCGCCTCGAGCATGAAAGCTCCATTGGCCGCGCTCGCTTGGCCTTGCGCGAACGGCGTGGCGTTCCAGCCGTCCCATTCCATGCGCGCCACGGCGAGTTTGGATTGCGCAGCATCGTTGGCCTTGAGCGCTGGCAGCTCGAGCGCGACACCGGCAACTTTTGCCGCCGCGTCGAGGCTCGCCCGGTGGGCGATAAGGCGGATTTGCGCGGGCAGCGTGGTCGGATCGCCAAGCAGCTTGGCCACCAGCTCGGGACCGACCCCGGCCGGGTCGCCGGCGACGAGCGCGATGGTAGAGGTCATTCGAGCTTGATCCCGGTTTCACGGATCAGTTTGCCGTAACGCTCGTAATCCGCGCGATTGAGCTCGGCGAACTCGGCGATCGACATCGTTCCCGGCTCGCCGGCCAGACCGGCGATGCGCTTTTGCACGTCGGAAAGCTTCAGCGCGTTCGCGATCTCGTCGTGCAGCCTGGCGACGACATCCTTGGGCGTAGCGGCCGGCGCAAATACGCCGTACCAGGTGGTCATGTCCAGGCCGGGAAATCCGGCCTCGGCCAAGGTCGGCACGTCGGCAAGCTCCGGCGAGCGCCGAGGCGAGGTGACGGCCAGCGCGCGAAGCTTGCCGCCCTTGATCTGCCCGATCGCCGACGACGTGGTGTCGAACATCAGCTGCGCCTGACCGGAGAGCATGTCGGCGTGCGCCTGGCTGCTGCCCTTGTACGGGATGTGCGTCATCGAAACTCCGGCGATCTTCTTGAACGCTTCGCCGGCAAGGTGCTGGGTGCTTCCCGCGCCCGAGGATGCGAAGTTGAAGCTGTCCGGCTTGGCCTTCATCTGCGCCACCAGCTCGCGCACGTCGCGCGCGCTGACCGAAGGTCCCACGATCAGCACGTTGGGCACCACCATGACCAGCGCCACCGGCGTCAGGTCCTTGAGCGCATCGAAATTGAGCTTGAGCAAATGCGGTGCGATCGCCTGTCCGGTGTTGGTCGCGACCAGCAGCGTATGCCCGTCCGGCGGCGACTTGGCGGTGACGTCGGCCGCGATGGTGTTCGAGGCGCCAGGCCGATTGTCGACGACGAACGGCTGCTTGAGCGTGTCGGTCAGCTTTTCGCCGAGCATGCGGGCGACGATGTCGGTGCCTCCGCCCGCCGTCGCCCCGACCATCAACCGCACCGGCTTGGTCGGATACGCTTGCGCGGCCGCGTCCTGCGTCACGGATAACGTCAGCGCAAGCGACGCCAGCGCAAAAGCGGTCGCGCCAAGGATGGTCCAAGGCGCACGCGCGCTCATCACGACAGATGTCATCGCTTCAGCGTCCTTTCCTGAATGCGACGACCTTCTGTCTTTGCTCACCCAGGCCCTGGATGCCAAGCGTGACGACGTCGCCGGCTTTGAGATACTGCGGCGTCGGCTTCATGCCCATGCCCACGCCGGGCGGTGTGCCGGTGGTGATCACGTCGCCAGGAAGCAGCGTCATGTATTTGGACACGTCGGCGACCACGTCGGCGACACCGAAGATCATCGTTCGCGTATTGCCGGTCTGTCTGCGCGAGCCGTTGACGTCGAGCCACATGTCCAGGTTTTGCGGGTCCTTGATCTCGTCGGTGGTCACCATCCACGGCCCCAGCGGGCCGAAGGTGTCGCAGCCCTTGCCTTTGTTCCATTGCGATGCGCTGCGCTTCAACTGGAATTCGCGCTCCGAGACGTCGTTGATCACGCAATAACCGGCGACGTATTTGAGCGCGTCCTTGGGCGAAACCTGCCGCGCCGTGCGTCCGATGACCACGCCCAGCTCGACTTCCCAGTCGGTGTGCGTCGAGTCCGGCGGCAGCATCACGTTATCGTTGGCGCCGACGATGCAGGTCTCCGACTTGAAAAACACGATCGGATATTCAGGGATCGGCGAACCGGTTTCCCTGGCGTGATCGATGTAGTTCAAACCGATCGCCACGAATTTGGGCGGAGTGGCGATGCATGGGCCGAGCCGCGGCTTGCCCTTCACCAGCGGCAGCTTTTTGGTGTCGAGCTTCCGCAGTTGGGCGAGTGACGCAGGGGCGAGCGTCGATCCGTCGATGTCCTTTACCTTGCGCGACAGGTCGCGCAGCTTGCCATCGGCGTCGATCAGGCCGGGCTTTTCCTTGCCGGGGGGTCCGTAGCGTACGAGTTTCATTATTTCTCCTTATGTGAAGGGAATGCGGATCGCGATGCGAAGCCCGGCTTCAGACAATCACGCGGTCAGCCGATGTCAAATGGTCATTCCGCCGTCGACGGAATACACGTTTCCGGTCGCGAACGCCGACTCATCCGAGGCGAGAAACACGACGATAGGTGCGATCTCCTCGGCTTTTGCGAGGCGCCCCATCGGCTGACGGGCGATGAACGCCTTGCGCGCCTCGACCGGATCGGCCTGGGCGTTGATACGCTCGTGAAGCGAAGGCGTATCCACCGTACCCGGCGCAATGGCGTTGCAGCGGATGCCCCGGGTCACGAAGTCCGCGGCAACCGCCTTGGTCAAACCGATGACCGCGGCCTTGCTCGCGCCGTAGGCGAAACGGTTCGGGATGCCTTTGATCGAGCCTGCGACCGAGGCCATGTTGATGATGCTGCCGCCGCCGTTGGCCAGCATCGCCGGCAGCGCGCATTTGATCGTCATGTACATCGCGCGAACGTTGAGATTGAAGCTGAACTCCCAGTCCTTGGGCGTGCAGTCGAGCACCGTTCCGTTATGCACGTATCCCGCGCAATTGAACAGGATCGACAGCGGCGGGAGTTGGGCGATGGTCTTGGCAACCGCGGCATCGTCGAGAACGTCGAGCGTCCGCGCGGTGATGCCGGCGGTGTCGGCATAGCGCTCGAGCGCCTTGGCGTTGACGTCGGTGGCGTAGACCGTCGCGCCTTCCCGCGCCATGGCCAGCGCGGTCGCATGGCCGATGCCCTGGCCCGCGGCGGTGATGAGCGCGACCTTGCCTTCGAGTCGTCCGGCCACTAGGGGAACCTCCGTGAGATTTGCCGCGAACGCGATTGCCCTTGTCGGGCTTGCGGGTCTATTTTATCAAGCGCCGCCGGAATCGTCAGGAAATTGGTAAGACCACTTGACCAAAGCGCCGGATTTTGTTTAGCTACGGTGTTCCGGTCAAAGAGCTCAAGGGAACGGCGCAGGGTCACTTTTCCGATCCGCGTCTAGGACGCGCACATGCCTATCCAAAGCATCGAGCCCCGCCGGCTTTACCGCCAGATCGCCGATCAGATCCGTACCTTGATTCGCGCCGGCGAGTTTACAGCGGGATCGCGCCTTCCGCCCGAGCGCGATCTCGCGCGCCAGCTCGGCGTTTCGCGCCCCTCGGTGCGCGAGGCGCTGATTGCGCTAGAGGTCGAAGGCCTGGTCGACGTGCGCATCGGCTCCGGCATTTACGTGCTCGCGCCCGGGCGCAACGGCAACGACGAGGTGCAGGCGGCGTCCGGCCCCTTCGAGTTGCTCAGGGCGCGCTGGGTGATCGAGGGCGAATGTGCGGCGTTGGCGGCGAAGTCGGCGAAGAAGTCTCAGATCGAAGCCATCGAGGAAGCGCTGGACCTGATGCAAAAGGAGATGACCGGCGAAAAGCAGCCTCTCAACGCCGATCGGCTGTTTCATTTGCGCATTGCCGAGGCCACCGGCAACGGCGCCCTGGTCCAGGTCGTGAAAATGCTGTGGGAGGAGCGCAGCGGCCCGCTGTACAAGCAACTCGAGCATCATTACGACTCGCCGCAGTTGTGGGTGTCGGCGCTGGCGGAGCATCGCGCGGTGTTGAAGCCGATCGCGGCGCACGACAGCGCTGCCGCGCGGACCGCGATGCAGCGTCACCTGAATCAGGCTTACAAGCGTTTCAGCACCGGCTGGGACGCTCTACATTAGATCGGGAGAAAAACATGCTTGCATGCCGCATTCACGCCAAGGATGACCTTCGTATCGAGGCCGCAGAAGACCCGCAAATCGGGCCGGGACAGGTGCTGATCCGGCTCGGCGCGGGCGGCATCTGCGGCTCCGATCTGCATTACTACTTCGAAGGCAGGAACGGCAGCTTCGTGATTCGTGAGCCGCTGATTCCCGGGCACGAGGCGTCGGGTGTGGTGGCCAAGGTGGGACCCGGCGTAACGCGCGTGAAGCCCGGCGACAAGATCGCGGTGTCGCCCTCGCACGCCTGCGGGCATTGCGATTACTGCCGCGAGGGACGCGAGCATCTGTGCCGGAACATGCGCTTTCTCGGCAGCGCGAGCTTGTATCCGCATGTGCAGGGCATGTTCTGCGAATACTTCGTCATGGGCGAGCGGCAGTGCTATCCCGTCGCCGGCGATACTTCGCTCGGCGAGCTTGCCTTTGCCGAGCCGCTGGCGGTCGCCTTGCACGCGGTCAATCGCGGCCCTGCATTGATGGGTAAATCGGTGCTGATCACCGGCGCCGGCACGATCGGTTGCCTCACGGTCATCGCCGCCCGTCTCGCCGGGGCTCGACAAATCACAGTGTCCGATGTTTTGGATCGGCCGCTGGCCACCGCAACCGAGGTGGGCGCCGATCGCACCATTCGAGCCGATCGCGACGCCGATGCGCTGGCCGCTCCGCAATTCGACGTTGCCTATGAAGTTTCCGGCAGCTTCGCTGCGCTGAAAGCGTGCGTCGCCGCGGTCAAGCGTGGCGGCACCGTCGTTCAGGTGGGAACGCTGCCTCACGAGCCGCTGCCGTTCGTGGTCAACGAAATCATGGGCAAGGAGCTCGACCTCAAGGGCGCCTTCCGCTGGGGCATCGAGTTCGACTGGGCGGTCGATTATCTGGCGTCGCGCCGGGTCGACGTGCGGCCGCTGCTGTCGGGACAATTCCCGCTCCAGGACGCGGTCAAGGCGTTCGAGCTGGCCAAGGACAAGACCCGCAGCACCAAGGTTCAAGTGATCGCCGCATGATTACCTACAACAGGAGGAGCAGCATGTTTCGGATTGCCAGGTATGCCGTCATCGCACTTGCGTTTGCCATTTCCGTGGGAAGTGGCAGCGCTATCGCGCAACAGACCAAGCTCAAGTGGGCGCACGTGTACGAAACGTCGGAGCCGTATCACAAGTGGTCGGTGTGGGCCGCGGGGGAAATCGAAAAGCGCACGGCCTTCAAGTACCACATCGACGTTTTTCCGGCGTCGACGCTGGGCAAGGAATCCGACCTCAACCAGGGTATGACCCTCGGTACGGTCGACATGATCATCTCCGGGCTCTCGTTTGCCGCGCGCACCCTGCCGAGGATCGGCGTCGGCTACTACCCGTACACGTTCCGCGACGGCGAGCACTTGATCAAATTTTCGAAGAGCCCGTTGTTCAAGGAAATGGTCGACGAGTACCGCAACAAGACAGGCATCCAGATCACCGCGATGACGTACTACGGCGCACGGCATTCGACGTCGAACAAGGCGTTTACCGATTGTGCCGGGATGAAGGGGCTGAAGATGCGCGTCCCGGACGTGCCGGCTTACCTTGCGCTGCCCAAGTCGTGCGGCGCAAACCCGACGCCCATCGCCTTTGCGGAGGTCTACCTCGCGCTGCAGAACGGCACCGTCGACGCGCAGGAAAATCCGCTGACGACGATCGAGGCCAAGAAATTCTACGAGGTGCAGAAGTACGTCATCCTCACCGGACACATCATCGACTCGCTGGCCACGCAGGTCGCGCCGCACGTATGGTCCAAGCTGACCGACCCGGAAAAGAATATTTTCACCGATGTGACACTGGAAGCGGCCGCCAGCGCGACGGCGGACATCCAGAAGCGCGAGGGCGAGCTGGCGGATGAATTCCGCAAAAAAGGCCTGACGGTCACCGCGGTCGACAAGAAATCGTTCCAGGACGCGATCCTGAAAAACGTTACGTTCGAATCGATGGGTTATTCCAAGGCGGACTGGGACAAGATTCAGCAGATAAAGTGACGCATCCGTCCAAGAGCGGGTCGCGTAGCGACCCGCTCTTGGCAACGGATGCGTCATCCCCGCGAAAGTGGGGATCCATGTTAATCGAAATCCAATGGATTCCCGCTTTCGCGGGAATGACGGCAGTGGGCGCTTTGCGGGAACGACGGCGATGAAGGCGCGACGTTTGAGCTTTGGCCCGAAGACGCGCGACGCGACCGTTTGAACACAGCGATCCTATGACCGAAACCCAACCCCCCGCCGCGCTCCCCGAAGAGCACGTGCTCGACGAGACGGGGCACATGCACATCACCGACGCGCCGATCGAACTCTCGCATTACACCTTCGAGGCCTGGATCGCGCTCTTTTTCTTCTGGGTTCTCGCGGTCACCATTTTCTACCAGTTTTTCACCCGCTACGCGCTCAACGACTCGGCTGCCTGGACCGAGGAAATCGCCCGCTACCTCCTTATCTGCGTGGTCTTCGTCGGCATCGCGGACCTGGTGCGGCTCAACCGCCACATTCAGGTGGACATCGCGTACCGCTACTTACCCAAGGTGGTGTGTCGCGTCATGTCGACCGCGGTCGACGCGGTCCGCATCGTGTTCTTCGGCTACGCAGTGGTCCTCACCGTGCAGATGATGCAGAAGATGGGCAACTACAAGATGACCATCGTCGAGCTGCCGATGAACAGCGTCTACGCGGTGTGCGCCTTCGGCTTCGCCTGCGCCGCCGTGCGCTCGGTCCAGGTCGCCGTCGAGCATTGGCGGCAGGGCTACAGCGTGCTCGAGCGGCCCGAAATCGCGATCACGGAGACGCTTTGATCCCCGCATTGCTCGGCTCCTTCCTGGGCATGATGGCTACCGGCGTGCCGGTTGCCATCGCGATGGCGGGCTCGGCGTTGGTCTACATCCTGCTGACCGGCGATTTGCCCCCGTTCGTGGTGATCCACCGCATGGTCAGCGGCATCGACAGCTTCCCGCTGCTCGCGGTGCCGTTTTTCATCATGGCCGGCAATCTCATGAACCACGCCGGCATCACCAACCGCATTTACAACTTTGCGCTGTCGCTGGTGGGCTGGCTCAAAGGCGGGCTCGGCCACGTCAACGTCATCGGCTCGGTGATTTTCGCCGGCATGTCGGGAACCGCAATCGCCGATGCCGCGGGCCTGGGCACCATCGAGATCAAGGCTATGCGCGACCATGGATACGACCTGGGATTCTCGGTCGGCGTCACCGCCGCGTCCGCCACGCTGGGCCCGATCATCCCGCCGTCGCTTCCGTTCGTGATCTACGGAATGATGGCCAACGTGTCGGTGGGCCAGCTCTTTCTCGCCGGTATCG
>DASZZK010000432.1:0-6510 GCA_035544975.1 Casimicrobiaceae bacterium
GAACCTGTCCATGCCCCAGAACGGCTCTCCGTCGACGATGATGAACGGCGATCCGAATACACCGCGCGCGATGGCTTCGTCGTTCGCCTCTCGCAACGCATCCTTGATCTCGGGATCGTCGATCGCGGCGCGAGCCGCGGCGGCGTCGACGCCGCATTTCGCGGCCGCCGCGGCCGCATTTTCGGGCACCGAAATGTCGATGTCGTCGACGAAGAATGCCCGGTAGAGCGCGTGAACGACGGTCGCCGCAAGCGCCGCGTCATGCTGCTTCTGCCACAGCACGATGCGCGCCGGCGCCTGGCTCGGAATCGGAAACTTCGACGGCATGCGAAAGCCGGTCACACCGTGAAATCGGGCGCTGCGCAGCATGTCACGCTTGGAGTAGTCGCCCTTGAGCGGAATCATGGTCAGCGGCGCCGCGCCCGTCTGCTTGAAGATGACCCCAAGCAGGACCGGGTGCCAGTCGACGCTGCGGCCGTGCCGGGCGGCCATCGCCTCTATTTTTTCCGACGCGAGATAGCCGTAAGGCGAAGAAAAATCGAAGTAGAAGTCGATCGATGAGGACATTTTATCCCTTGATTATCCGACCAGCGCGCGACCGATGACCATCCGCTGGATGTCGCTCGTGCCTTCGTAGATCTGGCACACGCGCACATCGCGGTAGATGCGCTCGACCGGAAAGTCCGAGACGTAGCCGTAGCCCCCGTGAATCTGGATCGCGTCGGAGCAGACACGCTCGGCCATTTCGGACGCGAAGAGCTTGGCCATCGATGCTTCCTTGAGGCACGGCTGTCCCGCGTCGCGCAACACGGCCGCGTGCCAGACCAGCTGACGTGCGGCTTCGAGCGCCGTCGCCATGTCGGCGAGCCGGAAGTTCACCGCCTGATGGTCGACGATAGTCTTGCCGAAGCTCGTTCGTTCCCGGGCATAGGCGAGCGCCGCCTCGAACGCCGCGCGGGCCATCCCGATCGACTGCGCCGCGATGCCGATGCGCCCGGCCTCGAGATTGGCAAGCGCGATCCGGTAACCTTCGCCTTCGCGTCCGAGCAGATTCGCCGCGGGAACGCGGCAATTCGCGAACACGACCTGCGCGGTGTCGGACGCGCGCTGCCCGAGCTTTTCCTCGACCCGGTCGGCGCTATAGCCAGCCGTGTCGGTGTCGACGATGAACGCCGATATACCCTTCTTGCCGGCGGACTTCTCCGTTACCGCGAAGACGATCGCGACGTCGGCGGTCTTGCCCGAGGTAATGAACTGCTTGACGCCGTTGAGCACGAAGCTGTCGCCTACCCGCTCCGCGCGAGTGGTGATCGCGCCCGCGTCGGAGCCGGCGTGCGGCTCGGTGAGGCAAAAGCATCCGATCTTGGCGCCGCTTGCCAGTGGCTTCAAATACTTTGTCTTCTGGTCATCGTTGCCGAAAGCGAACAGGGGTCCGCAGACCACCGAGTTCTGCACGCTGACTATGGTCGATGTGGCGCCGTCGCCGGCGGCAATTTCCTCAAGCGCCACGGCGAGCGAGACGTAATCCAGTCCTGCACCGCCGTACGCTTCAGGTATCACGATGCCGCATGCGCCCAGGCCCGCGAGCTCATGCAGCGCCTCGCGCGGGAAGATGTGGTCGCGGTCCCAAGCGCCCGCGAATGGAGCAAGCCGCTTTTGCGCAAAAGCGCGCATGGTGTCGCGCACCATGCTTTGCGAATCGTTCAGCAACATGTGGAAATCATTTGCGGGTGTCGACCGCGAGGCGGAGCGCGACGCCGGCGAGCACGATGCCGAGCACCCAGCGCTGCAGGGCCGTCCAGAGCGGGCGACGCGCGAGCCATCCTGTGATCGCGCCCGCGGCGAGCACGAAACAAAGGTCGCCGAGCGTGTTGATGGCGATCTGCAGGAACCCGAGCATGAGCCCTTGAAGCAACACGCTTCCTCGGGTCGCATCGATGAACTGCGGAAACAGCGCCAGATAGAACATGGCGACCTTGGGATTGAGCACGCTGGTCAGGACTCCCATGCGGAACAAGCGCACCGGCGGATCCGGAGGCAGCGTCCGCGGCGAGAACAGGGCACGGCCGCCGGGCCTTAACGCGTCCCACGCGAGCCACAGGAGATAGGCGGCGCCGATGTAGCGCATCGCGTCGTAAAGTAAGGGCACGGTCAGGAAAATGGCCGACAGCCCAAGCGCCGCGGCAAAGACGTGAAACACAAATCCAAACGAAGTCCCCGCCAGCGATACGATACCGGCGCGGCGGCCCTGACAAAGCGTGCGCGACACGAGGTAGAGCAAATTGGGTCCCGGCGTGATCGCCAGCAGCAGGCACGCGAGAACAAACAGCCCGAGACTTTGCGCCGAGGGCATCAGCGCGGGGTTTCGATCACCACGGAATCTCCTTGCCCGTGTAGTCGAGAAAATGGCCGCTCACGCGCGGCCCCGCGCCTTCGATCACCGCGCGCATGCCGGCGACGCTCGTCTCGGCGTCGATATCGGCACCGGCTCCGCCCATGTCGGTCTTGACCCATCCGGGGTGAAGCGCAATCGCTGTTACGCCGCGCGAGGCGAGCTCAAGCGCAACCGCCTTCACCACGGCGTTCAGCGCCGCCTTGCTCGCCCGATAGAGCGCGCTGCCGGCGTTGCTCATCGCGCCGATGCTTCCCATTCGACTCGACAGGTAGGCGATTTTGCCTCCCGGCCGCAGGCGGTCGGCGAGTGCGGCCGAGATCCACATCGGCCCCAGCACGTTGGTGCGCATGACCTGGTCGAAATCGGCCTGCGTTACGGGGCTGAGTACCGCCGCGCGTGCGCCGGCGACGCCGGCATTGCAAACGACGAGGTCGATGCTCGTGCCAACCAATCGTTTGGATACCGCGGTCACGTCGGCGGCCTGCGTCACGTCCAGCTTCATGACTTCGGCGCCGGCGGTGGCAAGTTCGCTGGCCGCGTCGGGATTGCGACAGCAGCCAATCACCCGCCAGCCGTCCCGCAGGTATTGACGCGTGAATTCGAGACCCAGCCCGCGATTCGCCCCCGTGATCAGCGCCAGCGGCATGAAGCGCTAGGCTAGCTCGATGGCGAGCGCGGTCGCTTCGCCGCCGCCGATACAAAGGCTTGCCATGCCGCGCTTTTTGCCCAGCTTGCGCAGGGCGCCCATCAGCGTCACGACAATGCGAGCCCCGGATGCTCCGATCGGATGTCCGAGCGCACACGCGCCACCGTGAATATTGACCTTCTCCGCCGGCAGGTCGAATTCCTTCATCGCCGCCATCG
This sequence comes from Casimicrobiaceae bacterium, assembly GCA_035544975.1. GTDB lineage: Bacteria > Pseudomonadota > Gammaproteobacteria > Burkholderiales > Casimicrobiaceae > PALSA-1003. The sequence goes on from DASZZK010000432.1 coordinate 3,260, forward strand.
TCACCACCGCAAACGCCTCGTTGATTTCATAGAGATCGACGTCCTTCGGTGTCCACCCGAGCTTGGCGTAGAGCTTCTTCATCGCGCCGACCGGGGCGGTCGTGAACCAGCCGGGCTCCTGCGCATGCGTTGCGTGGTCGAGGATGATCGCGAGCGGCGTGAGCCCCCTTTTTTCCGCGAGCGAGCGGCGCATCAGCACCAGCGCCGCGGCGCCGTCGGAAATCGAGCTCGAGTTCGCCGCGGTGACGGTGCCATCCTTCCTGAAGGCGGGCTTGAGGCCGGGAATCTTTTCCGGATTCGCCTTGCCCGGTTGCTCATCCTTGTCGATGATGAGCTCGCCTTTGCGGCCGGTGACCGTTACCGGCGCGATCTCCCAGCTGAACGAGCCATCGTTGTTCGCGGCCAGTGCCCGCGACAGAGAGCGAATGGCGAATTCATCCTGGGCCTCGCGGGTGAACTGAAACTTGTCCGCGCATTGTTCCGCGAAGACGCCCATCAGCTTGCCCTTGTCGTAGGCATCCTCGAGCCCGTCGAGAAACATGTGATCGGTGACGCTGCCATGGCCCATGCGCATCCCGGAGCGTGCCTTGGGCAGCAGGTAGGGCGCATTGCTCATGCTTTCCATGCCGCCCGCGACCATGATGTCGGCGCTTCCGGCCAGAATCGAGTCGTGCGCGAGCATGGCCGCCTTCATCGCCGAGCCGCACATCTTGGATAGCGTCGTGCAGTTGGTGGAAAGGGGCAGGCCGCCCTTGATCGATGCCTGCCGGGCAGGTGCCTGTCCCTGGCCCGCCATGAGGCAGTTGCCGAAGATCAGCTCCTCGACGTCGGCGGGTTTGATGCCGGCACGCTCGACTGCCGCCTTGATCGCGACTCCTCCCAGGTCACTCGCTGCCAGCGTCGCGAAGTCGCCCTGGAAACCGCCCATCGGCGTTCGCGCGGCGCCGACGATGGCGATGGGATCATTTTGCAAGACGTTTCTCCTTGGTGTGGTCGATGGAATCGACCGGCCCTTGGCATCGTCCGCGGCGGCATTGAACCTGCAGACGCGCTATCGCCGCGATCAAGTGCCCGTGCTGCCCTCGGTCGCAGCGCCTGCGGCGCCTTTGTTGCGATTGCGCCGCGGCCGGCGGACAAGCTCCGCATTGCAATTGGGGCAGATGCCGTTCAACGCGTTGGCGCAGGTCGCGCAGAAAGTGCATTCGTAGCTGCAGATGAACGCGCCACTCTCGTCGTGTGCCAGCGGCCACGCGCACCGCTCGCATCGTTGGCGCATTTCGAGAGCCATATCGTCCCCGTCGTTACTTCGTCTCGTTGAACAGCTCGCGGCCGATCAGCATCCGTCTGATCTCGGACGTGCCCGCCCCGATCTCGTAGAGCTTGGCGTCGCGCCACAGGCGACCGGTCGCGTAGTCGTTAATGTAACCGTTGCCGCCGAGCGCCTGAATCGCCTCGCCCGCCATCCATGTCGCCTTCTCGGCTGCGTACAGTATCGCACCCGCGGCGTCCTTGCGCGCCATCTCGCCGCGATCGCAGGCCTGCGCCACTGCGTAGACGTACGCCTTGCACGCATTCATAGTCGCGTACATGTCGGCGACCTTACCCTGCATGAGCTGAAACTCGCCGATAGGCTGGCCAAACTGCCGACGCTCGTGCACATACGGCAGGACAATGTCCATGCAGGCGTCCATGATCCCGAGCGGCCCGCCGGCCAGCACGGCGCGTTCATAGTCCAGCCCGCTCATCAGCACGTTGACTCCGCGCCCCTCCTCCGAGAGTACGTTTTCTTGCGGGACCTCGCAATCCTGGAACACCAGCTCGCAAGTATTCGATCCGCGCATCCCGAGCTTGTCGAGCTTCTGCGCGGTTGAGAATCCCTTCATGCCCTTTTCGATCAGGAACGCGGTAATGCCGCGCGGCCCCGCCGCGCTGTCGGTTTTGGCATAGACGACGAGCGTGTCCGCATCGGGGCCGTTGGTAATCCACATCTTGTTGCCGTTGAGCACGAAGTGGTCGCCGCGGCGATCCGCACGCAGACGCATCGACACGACGTCGGAGCCCGCGCCGGGTTCGCTCATGGCCAACGCCCCGACGTGTTCGCCCGAGACGAGCTTGGGCAGATATTTTTTCTTCTGTGCGACGCTGCCGTTGCGCCGGATCTGGTTGACGCAGAGGTTCGAATGCGCGCCGTACGACAATCCTACGGACGCCGACGCGCGACTGATTTCCTCCATCGCGATCACGTGCGCAAGGTAGCCCATCGCGGTTCCGCCGTATTCCTCTTCGACGGTGATGCCCAGAAGCCCGATGTCGCCCATGCGCCGCCAGAGTTCGGGCGGAAAGCGGTTCTCCCGATCGATGTCCGCCGCGCGGGGTGCGATGTCGTCGGCCGCGAATTGCTGCACGGTCGCGCGCAGCAGGTCGATCGTCTCGCCAAGATGAAAGTTGAGCGACGGGAAATTGAGCATGGCCATGAATGGAAAGCGAAAACAGCTATTTTGACATTATATTACGTTTACGTAAACGTCAACTACTCGCCGGGCTTGAAGCGTCAATCGCTCCCGTTCGCGCCCGGCCGCAGCCGCTTCCTGCACTGCCGTTCGAGCGTATCGATTTCCGCGAGCACGATGGCGATGTCCTCCCTCTGCTGATTGAGCATGGCGCGCCGAGCGGCGAGGACCTGCAGGAATTTGAGCAGTTGTGCCCGCTCTCCCTTGGTCGCTTCATACAGGTCTAAGAGCTCCCGGATCTCGGACAGCGAAAGGCCGAGCCGCTTGCCTCGCAGGATGAGCTTGATGCGCACTCTCTCGCGCTCGGCGTAGACGCGCCTCTTCCCCGCACGCCCCGGAGAGAGCAGGCCTTCGCCCTCGTAGAAGCGAATCGTGCGCGTCGTCAGCGCGAATTCCTTGGCGAGATCGGAAATACTGTAGCTACGGGGTTCCGGCCGGGACGCAGATGGCATGGCAGCGGCGTTGGAGGATCAAACGTAGAGGGCCAACATACCATAATCATGATTTGCGAACGGATGTCGAGCGCCTCCTTTCGCGGTCTGGAGGGTGAAGCGTCGCGTGTCGCTGATTCGCGGACGCTCGCACCCCACTCGCTACGCGAGCGGGACCTGGCTCGCTACTCACAGCGCCACCTGGCTCGCTGCTCACAGCGCTTGACATGCCCTGGCGATTGAAAGACGATGCTGCGTCGCACAAGGCGCGACGCTCGCGCCATTCCGCGTTCCGAGCCCGCTGCTCTCG
>DASZZK010000433.1:0-3435 GCA_035544975.1 Casimicrobiaceae bacterium
TCCTCTCGTGACGCAGGCGGTGCACGACTGCCTGTACGAGGCAATGGATGTCGAGGGTCTGGAGCGCCTGCTTGCCGACATCGAATCCGGCAGGGTTGCGGTCATCGCGCGCGACCTGACCGGGCCCTCGCCGATGGCGCAGGAAATCCTCACCGCGCGTCCATACGCCTACCTCGACGACGCACCGCTGGAGGAGCGTCGCGCGCAGGCGGTAATGGGCCGGCGCTGGCTCGACGACGCCAGCGCAGCCGATCTGGGCCGCCTCGACGTCACCGCGATCGAGCGGGTGCGGGCCGAGGCGTGGCCCGAAGCGGCGAATGCCGACGAGCTGCACGATGCGCTGCTCGCACTGGGATTTGTCACAGCGGACGAAGTCGACCGGCAGCCATCGTGGCGCGGCTTTCTGGATTCGCTCGCGGCACAGCGACGTGCGACGTGCGTACTGGGAGATGCCGGCGATGCATCGCCGCGTACGGCAGCGAGGATCGCAGAGGAACGCTGTCCGATGTGGGTCGCGGCGGAGCGCTTGCCGCAATTCAGCACTCTGTATCCGAACGCCCGTCTCGCGCCGCCGATCCAAGCGCCGGCGGAGTTCGCGGAGCGGGCATGGACCCGCGATGACGCGCTGGTGGAAATCGTCCGCAGCCGGCTGGAAGGCCTCGGCCCGACCACGACCAGCGCGATCGCGAGCTCGATGGGGCTGCCGAACGGCGACATCGAGGCCGCGCTCGCCAAGCTCGTCGCCGAAGGCGTGGTCATGAGCGGCATGTTCACGCCCGGTGCGGGAGAGACCGAGTGGTGCGATCGATCGCTCCTCGCGCGCATCCACCGCTACACTGTCAAGCGGCTGCGGCAGGAGATCGAGCCTGTCTCGAGCCAGGATTTTCTTCGCTTCCTGTTTCGCTGGCAGCACGCCATCCCGAGCGAGCAACGGCAGGGACCCGATGCACTGGACGCCGTCATCGCGCAGCTGCAAGGTTTCGAGGCGCCGGCGGCGGCGTGGGAGTCGGAGATTCTTCCGGCGCGTCTGGAGGATTATGAGTTCACATGGCTCGATGACTTGTGTCTCTCCGGTCGCGTGATCTGGACGCGATTGAGCCACACTGCGAACTCGGGCGCATCGAGCGGCCGCGGTCCGATCCGCACCACGCCGGTGACGTTGCTGCCGCGCCGAAGCGCCGGCCTGTGGACCCGCGCCGCGCCGCCGCCCGTCCTCAAGACCGAGGAATTGAGCTCGCGCGCGCAAGCCGTCGTCGAGGCACTGCGCTCGCACGGCGCGTCGTTCTACGACGAGATCGTTCAGACGACAGGACTTTTGCGCACGCAAGTGGAAGACGCGCTGGCGGAGCTCGTTGCGGCGGGCCTGGTCGCGTCGGACAGCTTCGCGGGATTGCGCGCGCTGCTGACGCCGTCGGAAAAACGCAAGCCGCTGGGCAAGACCCGGCGGCACCGCCGCTCACCTCTTTTCGGCATTGAAGAAGCGGGTCGATGGTCCCTGGTCAAGCGAACGCCGCCGGGCGCGGCAGCGAAGCGCGCCTACTACGAGCCCGACCAGGACATGGTCGAACACATCGTCTACTCGCTGCTAAGACGCTACGGCGTCGTTTTCTGGCGCCTGTTGCAACGCGAAGCTGCGTGGCTGCCTGCGTGGCGCGACATGTTGCGTGTGCTACGGCGCCTGGAAGCGCGCGGCGACATTCGCGGCGGGCACTTTGTCGCCGGCGCGTCGGGCGAGCAGTTTGCGCTTCCCGAAGCCGTGGCGATGTTGCGCGATACGCGGCGCGCGGCGTCGACCGGAACCCTGGTGTCGATCAGCGCCGCGGATCCGCTGAACCTGGTGGGAGTGATTGCACCCGGAACGAAAGTGCCTGCGTTGCTGAACAACCGCGTGCTCTATCGCGACGGAGTGGCCATCGCAACGCTGATCGCGGGAGAAATTCAGTGGATCGAAAACCTCGCACCCGCCGAGGCGCGCGCCGCGGAGAATGCTCTGGTGAAACGGCAGATTGGGTCTCCGCTGCTTGCTTATTTGAGATAAAGGTGCGGTGGAGTAAATTGGGTTCGATATTGGCAAGCGGTGCAGGCCGAGGCCGGACGACTGCCACGCTTTGTGCAACGCTGACGAAGCGTTGGCGAAGACCTGACCCGCGCAAGCAATTACCTTGCGCGGGCCATGCGTCAACCGTAGGTGACTGGAACTGTGTTCGCTAATCCGTCGAATATACCCCGACTCCGCCGCTGGGGAAGGTTGCAGCGCACGTCGCGCAACCTCCCGGAGCCGCAGCCGACGAAAAAGGCATATACACCTGATGGTTCACGGAATCGACTGCGATGGAGTGGGCGTTGTTTCCCGTCACCGCAGTCGCGACAATTTTGTACGTCGTTGCGTCCACCACGATGAGGAGCGGCGTGCATGGCACCGCGGCGCTGCAGCCCCCATTGACTGCGGCCAGCCCAGTCGCCGTGTACCGGTTTGCGGCAAGGTAGTAGCGATTTGTCGCGGGGTCATAGGCGATCTGGTCACCGCCGCCCGCATTGAGCGTTGCACGAACCGTTCCATTCGTACGATCCATGATCAGGAACGTCAGCAGCGCGCCGGTCTGCCCGGGCCCCGCCGGCCTGCACATGACGCCCATGTCAGTACCGGGTCCCAGGTCGAGCCCCGTCGGGTCGCAGTTGCCAAGCGGGAAGATCTTGAATCCGTTTCCAGCGGTGGGAACGGGCAGCGTCAGCGTCACTGGAGCCGTGGGCGTGCCTGTGAGCACAAATGACGCGGGAATCACATCGACCTCTCCGTGCGGGTTGGCCGTCGAACCGTCGTTGTTGTTGAGGAAGCTCGCGGTCGCGTGGTCGTAGACGCAGGCTTCGAGTCCGGCCGACGCCGGGCCGGTGGGTCCGGTGCCAGGGTCGGTGAACAGCACGGTTGCGATGATCTTTTGCGTGACCGTATCGATGAACGTGGCAAATGGCGGGCTTTCGCCGGGACTGTTGATCATGAATATCTTGTGGTCCGGATCGTAGCAGCCTTCGTCCGCGCGCAATCCCGACGCGCCGCCGATTGCGATCGTCTTGACGACGGTATCGGTCTGGGTGTCGATGATCTTCACGGAGTTAACGTCGCCGACGTAGATGAACGTGGTTCCCGGGATGATGTTCAAGCCGTCGGGACCCGATTTTTCATTATCCGCGCCGACGCATGTGGGGCCGGTATTGCAGCCCGCGAACCCGCCGGTGATCTGCTTGATGAACGTGTTGGTCTTGATGTCGAAAACGTCGACCGACTTGTTGTTTCTGTCCGTGAAATAATAGCGGCCCTTGACGGGATCCACGGCGCCGAGGTCGAACGACAAATTGGTCGTTGTGCCGACGCCCGGAATGGCGATGAATGCCTTGAGAGCAAGCGTGTGGAGGATGCTTCCGCCGCCGCCACCTCCG
>DASZZK010000434.1:0-5320 GCA_035544975.1 Casimicrobiaceae bacterium
GGCATCGGCGATTTCGTGGAGGAATACGTCTTTCCCGGCGGTCAGCTCGTGCACGTTTCCCGAGTCATCCAGGGAATGGCCTCGGAAGGACTGGAAGTCGTCGATGCGGAGGGCTTGCGCGAGCATTACGCACGAACCCTCGGGCATTGGGTGGACAGGCTCGAGGCGAACGCCGACGCCGCTCGCCGCGAAGTCGGCGAGGAAAAATTCCGCGTCTGGCGGATCTACCTGGCGGGATCGGCCCACGCGTTCGATCGCGGCTGGCTGTCGATCTTCCAGCTTCTTGCCGGCAAGCCATTGCCCGACGGGCGTCTGCCGCATCCGCCGACCCGCGAGTACATGTATCGCCCATAGCTGAAGCGCGGTCGCTTGCGCGCGTCATGTCCGCCCCCATATTCGAGCGATGGAAAAGACCATGGCCGAATCGCTGCTCGAATTTCCGTGCTCGTTCCCGATCAAGATCATGGGCCGCACGGAAGACGGGTTCGCGCAACTGGTGCTCGATATCGTGCTGCGTCATGTCCCGGACTTCGACAGCTCGACCATGGAAATGAGGGCGTCGCGCGAGGGCAAGTATCTGTCGCTGACTTGCGTGGTCAACGCGAGCTCTCGCGAGCAGCTCGACGAGCTATACCGCGAGCTTTCGGGGCATCCACAGGTCGTGATGGTCCTTTAGGGTGGACGTTGCAGGCCACCAGCCTTGAACGAAGCTGCGTCCGCGTCGCCCATCGCTGACGCGACAGCAGCGGGCGGGAAGCCATCCGAGCGCTACGCGCCTGCGTGCAAGCGTCTCGGGCGGACCGACTACACCCGCACCTGGCGCGCGATGCAGGCTTTCACCGACGCGCGCACTCCCGACACGGAAGACGAGATCTGGCTGACCGAGCACGCGCCGGTGTACACGCTCGGGCTCGCCGGTCGCCCCGAGCACATGCTGCGCGCCAATACCATTCCGGTTCTGAAGGTCGATCGAGGAGGCCAGGTCACTTATCACGGGCCGGGACAGTTGGTCGTCTACCTTCTGATAGACCTCAAGCGACTGCGCCTCGGCGTGCGAGCGCTGGTCGAGGCGCTCGAGAGGGCCGTGATAAAATTGCTCGAATCGTATGGGATCGACGCGTACGGCCGGCGCGATGCGCCGGGCGTCTACGTCAAGCGCGATGGCCGGGAGGCCAAAGTCGCCGCGCTGGGTCTCAAGGTCCGCAATGGCTGCACCTACCACGGCCTCGCGCTCAATCTCGACATGGATCTCGCGCCCTTCGACGACATCGACCCCTGCGGTTATCGCGGACTCGCGGTAACGCAATTACGCGACCTCGATGTGCAGGCATCACGCGCCGATATCGAGGATCGCCTGGTGGGCCACTTGACACAAGCGATCGCCGACGTCGATCGAAAAGCTCGATGAGCGATATTGTCTCGGTGCCGCAAGAGGCCGCCACGCTTCCGTCGGCTTCGGCCGGGATCAAGCACAAGGGCAGCGCCAAGACCGCGCGCATCCCCATCAAGGTCGTCAGCGCGGAGCGGCTGCAGAAGCCCTCGTGGATACGCGCGCGAGCGCCATCCTCGCCGCGCTTCTACGACATCAAGCGCATCCTGCGCGAGCACAACTTGCAGACGGTTTGCGAAGAAGCATCCTGCCCGAACATCGGCGAGTGCTTCGGCAAAGGCACGGCGACGTTCATGATCATGGGCGAGCTTTGCACGCGCCGCTGCCCGTTCTGCGACGTCGGACACGGACGCCCGCTGCCGCTCGATCCTCATGAGCCGCTGAATCTGGCCAAGACCATCGCAGCGTTGAAGCTCGCGTATGTCGTGGTCACCAGCGTCGATCGCGACGACCTGCGCGATGGCGGCGCGCAGCATTTCGTCGACTGTATCCGTGCCGTGCGAGAGCATTCGCCGAGGACGCGGATCGAGGTCCTGGTTCCCGATTTCCGGGGCCGCCTCGGGCGCGCGCTCGACGTTCTGAGTGTGTCGCCGCCGGACGTGATGAATCACAACCTCGAGACCGTCCCGCGCCTCTACAAGCAGGCCCGCCCGGGCGCGGATTATGCCAATTCGCTCGAGCTCTTAAGTCAATTCAAGGCGAGGTTTCCCCAGATCCCGACCAAGTCCGGCCTGATGGTGGGACTGGGGGAGACCGACGACGAGATATTCGGCGTGATGCGCGATATGCGCGCGCGCCGGATCGACATGCTTACCATCGGCCAGTATCTGCAGCCGAGCGTTTCTCATCTGCCGGTGCTGCGCTACGTCCATCCCGACACCTTTGCTGCGTTCGAGCGGGAAGCGTATCGCCTCGGCTTCGCGCACGCCGCGGTCGGTGCCATGGTGCGCTCCTCGTACCATGCCGACCAGCAGGCGCACGGCGTGCTTGGTACGCCGATGCACGGTGCGACGGAAAGCTAGCGACGGCCGATCACGCTGGGCGGTGCGGCATCGTTGGGCCACAGCAACCACATCCTGCCCGTCTGGTTCATCCGCCCCGCGTTTCGCCCTGCGTCGTCGCCCGAGCCCCAGAAGTAATCGGCACGCAAAGCCCCTCTGATCGCGCCACCGGTGTCCTGCGCCAGGACCAGCCGCTGCAAGCGCGCGTCGGAGAGGGGGTAGGTCGTCGCCAGAAAGACGGGTGCACCCAGCGGCAGAAAGCGGGCGTCCACCGCGATGGCCCGGCCCGCGGCAAGCGGTACGCCCAGCGCACCGATCGGTCCGTCGATGCTATGGACAGGATCGGCGGCGATTTCACGAAAAAAGACATAGCTTGGATTTTCGGTGAGAAGCAAGGGCAGCTTGTCCGGGTGCTGCCTCGCCCAGGCCTTGATGCCCTGCATCGATGCCTTATCGAGCGTCAACTCGCCCCGTTCGATCAGCACCCGCCCGACGGACCGGTAGGGATGCCCGTTCTGATCGGCGTAGCCGACGCGAATGCTGCTTCGATCGGCGAGCTCGATGCGGGCGGAGCCCTGGATGTGGACGAAGAACGCTTCGATCGGGTCGTCCAGCCATATGAGCTCTCTGCCCGACAGCCTGGCCTGACCCGCGTCGATTTCCGCGCGCGGCCAATACGGGACCACGCGCTTCCCGTCGAGGCGTCCGCGAACGCGCTCGGACTTGAGCTCGGGAAAGATCTCGCCCAATTCGACCGTGAGCAGATCGTCCGGCGGCGCATACAGCGGATAGCGATAACGATCGTTGCGCGCCCGGCTGCCCTTCAACATCGGCTCGTAGTAGCCGGTCACGCGTCCGATATCGATCCCGTCCGCGGTGGTGACCTCGTATGGAGTAAACTGCGCTTCGAAAAACGCGCGCGCGGCGGCATCATCGCGTGCCGCGACTGCCGACGCGGCGGCGCATGCGCGGCGCCAGGTTGCCGCCGATTCGGGTCGCGCGATCAGCGCGCGGCAGCTTGCGGCAAACGAGGGCAAGGCGGCGGATGGAGTGTCATCGCTCCAGCCGGGCAGGGCTGAAAATGGAACCGCATGGAACAGGACGCTTGCCGGTTCCGCCGCCGGCGCGGTGCCGCCGGAACCCGCAAGCTGCGTGGGACCGGGGACCGTTGCGCATGACCCGACGAGCGCGCAAAGCGCGGCGACACTGGAAAGCATCGCGATGGCATGGATAATTCTCGAAGCACTGGTCGCGCTGTTGCTGGCGGTGTTCATCGTCTGGTTCACGATGGCTGGCAGGCGCAAGCGGCCGCCGAGCTTGCCACCCAGTTCGCCCACCGGCAATTTCCCCACCGGCGGGCCATCGACCGACGACGAATCAGGCAAAGACGCCCGGAAATAATGACCTGCTCGTCATGCACAAGACTGTTACCAGAGGCCGAAAGGACGCGTGTCGGAGGCCGGCACGCCGGTGACGCAATGGCGCAACGCTTGTATCGACACCGGCATCAATGAAGAACGCGTGGCACCGACAAGGTGAAGGGCGGTATCGGCGCGTCGAAGTGCCGTCCGTCCTCGGCCACCATCTGATAGGTGCCGCGCATGGTCCCGACGGCCGTCTCGAGATGCGTGCCGCTGCTGTATTCGAAGGTTTCGCCAGGCTTGAGCAGGGGCTGCTGTCCGACCACACCCAGGCCCTTGACCTCGACGACCTTGTTGTTGGCGTCGGTGATGACCCAATGCCGGCTGATGAGTTGCGCGGGAACCGTGCCGGAATTGGTGACCGTGATCGTGTACGCGAAGACGTACTGGTTTTTCGACGGGTCCGACTGGTCCTCGACAAAGCTTGCCTTGGGTACGACGGTGATCTCGTATCTCTCGCTCTCGGCCACGACCAAGCCCTTCCCGGGATGACGGAGCAATTATAACGCGATGCGTACATACCAGATTGCGCCATCGATTCTCTCCGCCGACTTCGCGCGCCTTGGCGACGAAGTCCGCGCGGTCATCGATGCCGGAGCCGACCTGATCCACTTCGATGTGATGGACAATCACTACGTGCCGAATCTGACCATCGGGCCGCTGGTGTGCCGGGCGTTGAAACCGCATGTCAGCGTGCCGATCGATGTTCATCTGATGGTCACCCCCGTCGACGCGATCGCCATCGAGTTCGCCGAGGCGGGCGCTGCCGTCATCAGCTTTCATCCGGAGGCGTCCGCGCACGTCGATCGCACCATCGGGCTCATCCACGAGCACGGTTGCAAGGCCGGGCTGGCGATCAACCCGGCGACGCCGCTTGACTGCCTCGATCATGTGCTCGACAAGCTCGACGTCGTCCTGATCATGTCGGTGAACCCGGGCTTTGCGGGACAGTCGTTCATCGACGAGGCATTGAACAAGCTCGCGCTCGCGCGCGAGCGCATCGACGCCATGGTCGCGCGCACGGGCCGGGAAATCCGACTCGAGGTCGACGGTGGCGTCAAGGTCGATAACATCGGCGCCATCGCCCGGGCCGGTGCGGACAGGTTTGTCGCCGGCTCGGCGATCTTCGGCAGCGGCGATTACGCCAAGACCATGGCCGCGATGCGCGCAGCGATCGCTCGCGCCGGGTAAGGCTCGAAAGAAGGAGCATCCCCGGTCCGCGGTCGTGGATCGATTCCGATCGCATCCCGCCCCGGTGCAAAGCCGCGAGGGTGATGGTATAGTTTCCTCGCGGCATCCACTGCCGCATCTTGACCCGATGAGCTTCGACATTCTCCATTGCAACGGCCGGGCCTGGCGGCACGGTGACGACTGGCGCCGGCCGCGCCTATCGTGATCCGCCTCTAGCGCGTCGCGCGCCTCACAAGCGACGCCTGCATTGACGTTGCGTTGGTTCAGAGAATCGTTGGAGCATCATGACCGAAGCCGAATTCCGCGCTCTCGCTGCG
>DASZZK010000435.1:0-4749 GCA_035544975.1 Casimicrobiaceae bacterium
GGGCGTTGGGCGGCATCGGGACCTGGCCCCAAACGCCCACGCCGCCCTTCTTGACCTTGTCGGAGAGTTTCGCGAGCGCATCCTTGTCGCCCTGGTACTTGGCGGCGACATCCTGATAAGACGGGCCGATCACTTTCTTGCCGACCGCATGGCACGCCGCACAGCCGTTCTTTTTCATCATTGCGTCCGCCGAGGTGTTGTCGAGCGCGGCGTGGGCCGCTTGCGCGACGAACAGAGCCGCGATGGAGAAAATGCCATGCGAAAGCGAATGACGGGTCATACAACCTCCGTTGAGCTTCTTGGAAGGAACTTCAAAACCGGCCAGGGTACCGGAGCACAAATAGGCTTGCCAGCGATGGAGCCTCGAATGAGCCGTCAAGCATCGCCCTGAATCGCGGCTTCGAGCGCGGCGAGCGAGTGAATGGGCGGCAGGCACGTCGTGCCGCGGCAGACCCACGCCGTCGCGGATCCTTGGCCTGCATCCGCTTCGTGCGGTTTGGAAAGCGTACCAGGCAATGACGCTTGGGCCGATAGGTCGAGCGTTTGGACGGCCGGCCGATAGCCGCGTTCGACCGCGCGCTGCCAGGCTATGCAGGTCGCGGTGTCGCCGCGAAGCAATACGGTCGTCGGCGGCGTGGTGCATCCATCGAGCGCGATAAGGAGCGACGCGAAACCGGTCGGCTCGTTCTCAAGCTCGCGAGCAAAGGCCCGGACCGTCCGCTCCGCCGCGTCGAGATAACGAGGCTCCGAGAGCCAGTGACCGAGCGTCGTCAAGGCCTGTGCTGCGATTCCATTCCCGGCCGGCGTCGCATTGTCGTGACCGGGCTTGGGGCGGTGAATGAGCGCTTCGTGATCGTGGCTGGTGAAAAAAAACCCGCCGCCGCCCGGATCCTCGAATCGCGCGAGCAGCGAATCGGCGAGCTCGGTGGCCCAATCGAGATCGCGTGGCTCAAACGAGCTCTGCATCAGCTCGATCAGCGCCGCGAGCATGAACGCGTGATCGTCCAGATACGCGTTGAGATGCGCTCGCCCGTCCTTGTAGGTCGCCAGCAGCTTGCCGTCGCGCCACATCGTCGCGCGGATGAAATCGGCGGCCTCTCGCGCCGCGGCAAGCCATGCCGGCTGGTCGAAAATGCGCCCGGCTCGGGCGAGCGCCGCGATCATCAGTGCATTCCACGAGGTAAGCAGCTTGTCGTCGCGGCCGGGCCGCACGCGCAGAGCCCGTGCCGCGAGCAGCTTGGCGCGCGCGCGGTCGATGCGAGCCTCAACGTCGGGAAGTGCTATCGACAGCGTGCGGGCCACGTCGGTAAGCGGGGAGACCACGCGCAGGTGCCACGTTTCGTGCTCGAAATTCGGGGGACCATCGAGACCCCAATGCGCGACCGCGACGACGTATTCGTCACCGTTGAGCAACGCCCGTATCTCGTCCGGCGTCCACACATAAAACTTTCCCTCCTCGTGCTCGCTGTCGGCGTCCAGGCTCGAATAGAAGCCTTTTTCCGGTGAGCGCATCTCATTGAGGAGCCAGCCGACGATGCCCTTCGCGGTGCGGGCGAAGCCTTCTGCCCCCATTGCCCGCGACGCGTCGGCGTAGAGCGAGAGCAGTGCCGCATTGTCGTAGAGCATTTTTTCGAAATGCGGGATGGTCCATTCGCCGTCGACGCTGTAGCGACAGAAGCCGCCCGCCAACTGGTCGTAGATCCCGCCATCGGCCATGCGTGCCAGCGAGACTTCGACGATCTCGCGCGAGCGCGAATCGTCTTGCAGCGCGTAGTGGCGCAGACAGAGATCGAGCTCGGTTGCATGCGGAAATTTCGGCGCCGCGCCAAAGCCGCCGTGCACCGGGTCGAACGATCTCGACAGCGCCGAGATCGCGCGTTCGGTTGCGTTCGCCGGCAGGTCTTCCGCGGCGTCCGGCGGATCGGGATTGGTCATTCGAAGCGCGGAGAGCAGCCGCGCGTTCTGCTCCGCGATCGCGCTCCCTTGCTCGCGATATGCGCTGGCGATCCTCGGCAGGAGGTCGGCAAAGCCAATGAGCCCATAGCGAGACGTCTTCGGAAAATAAGTTCCGCCAAAGAACGGTTCCTGCTCGGGCGTCAGAAACATCGTCAGCGGCCAACCGCCGCTTCTGCGGGTCAGCATGGCGTGAGCCGACTGGTAGATCTGGTCGAGGTCCGGTCGCTCCTCGCGATCGACCTTGACGTTGACGAACAGGCCGTTCATCAACTCCGCGACCGACGGGTCCTCGAATGACTCATGCGCCATGACATGGCACCAATGGCACGCCGAGTAGCCGATCGACAGCAATATCGGCCGGTTCTCGCGCTTGGCGCGCGCCAGGGCTTCATCACCCCAGGGGTACCAGTCGACCGGATTGGCGGCGTGCTGCTGCAGATACGGGCTCGTTTCGCCCGCAAGTCGATTCATGAACGGGCAGGGTTCAGTCCGGAACTTCCTCGAACGACGCGCGTTCGAAGTCGGCGCCGCGCTGAATGAGCCTCGTCATGCGAAGCCTGCGCTCCGGGGCGGAGGCGACCGAACGCAGGACGCGTCCGGCGCTGAACGTGCGCGGAGGCACGATGACGCACGCTTTTTCGTCCGGCGTCGCGGCCAGTGCGAGCGCAGGCGCCGGCGGCTCCTCGACCAGCATCGTGGTCAATGCCCGAACGGCGATCGCGGTGGCGGAACCCGGCCAGAGCTTCAACGAGATTGCGAGCTCGCCCTGATTATCGAGCGCAACACGAGTGACGTAACCGCAACGGATGCGATCGTCGCCGCGCAACACCACCAGCTGATCGAGATGCCAGCGGTGGTGCCCGGAGCCGACGCGGCGCAACGTTCCCGCCGTCCAGTCATATTCTCCCTGCCACGATTCCCACGCCCAGCTCTTCTCGGCTTCTTCCTTGTTGCGATCGTAGTCGGTCAAGGCACCCAGCGTGGCGAGATGCTGCGTACCCTGGTAGGAAAGCCGGCCCAGCAGATCCGCGCTGTTGAATGTGCGGCCGGAAATGCGAAAATAGGCCGCCCCTAGGCCGCCGACGCAAAGGTCGACGGTGGCATTCGCGTCACCGCTGGTGCGTTTTGCCGGCAGCGCGTACCAGCGCGAATCGAGATAGGTCAGGAGCGCCGTGCACGCTTCCACGGCGGCGTCGTGGCCCAGTTGCAGCTCAGCGGGATTCGCTCCACTTGCCAGCCGCTTGAGCCGGCCACGCACACTGGTGATGAGCTTTGCCGGATAGCCGTAGCGCGTCGTCTCACCTGCGTTGCGCGTCCCCGCCGGCAAGAGCACCGCGCCCATGGGTGCCTCCAGGTCGATCACGATCAGAGGACCCTCGGTTTCGCGCTGCTCGGCGTAGGGGAACACCTTGCGCGCCCACATCGACAGCCATCGATCGGTCAACTCGATTTGGCGCACCGTCATCGCGCACGGATCGGCAAGATCCAACAACAGCGCGTGGCAATAGGTGGAGTAGCACGAGACGCCAACTGCGCTCGGCATCAGCTCATCGGACACCGCGGTGACGGCACAATCGAGAATCTCCGCGAGCCTGTAATAGGCATGCAGCTCTTGCCAGACTGCCGGCGCGGGAAGACGGCGCGCGAGTCCATAAACCAGCATCAACTGCTTGCCGACCCAGAGTCCGCGCTGAAGCACCTTCGCTTTCACGCCCTGGAGTTCGGGATCGCCTTCGAGCAGGGGCTTCAGGCACGCCGAGTATTGACTCCACAACGCGTTCCACAAGGCAAGCGCTTGTTCCGCTGAGTCGTTTTCGCGCTCGGATGCGGGTTGCGGCTTACCCGCATAGCGCCGTGCCAGCTCGGTATGCAGGAACATCACCGGCTCGCGCATGATTTCGGCGATGCGCGCCCGCTCACGCGGGGCAAAGTCAACCTCCCCCAGGCGCTTCAGCTGGCCAAGAATGGTTTCGTGATAACGGGGGATATTGGTGAGGGGTACCGCACGCAGCCACGCGCTGCAACCATCGGCGTCGGCAAAGGCCAACGTGCCCGGACTCGGCTGCGTCTGTGTCTGGGTAAGTGTGAATTCGTTGGTCACCATTTCCCCACGAAGGGTGCCGATCCGAAACCGCGGGCGCCGCCGCGTTTCAACGCGCTCGCGCCACACGGTGCGTGCTTGCCTGGCTGGGATGGCCTTTCCTCGGACCCGGGCATGCACGCGATCGCACCGGAATCGGTCATCCGCTATCGCGCCGGCGCATGTTCGATTCGAGCTATGTTTATAGCATAAGTCGGCCGCAGGTCGTTTGCCCGGCCGGCGTCTCGTAGCATCCGCCTGTGACGACCGTGAATATTCTGCATTTGTAGTAAGCAATGCGCACGTGCCTTGCCCGCCGTCGGGCGCGCAGACTTGCACCCATGAGCACGGCTGACGGGCTCAGCAGTCGGATGAAAGAAGATCATGGACAAGAACCTCGAGAAACGCACCCAGAGTCGCCTTCAGATCGCGCCGGCGGAGCTGCCGAGCCTCGCGCAAAGAACCCCGAACGTTGCCGGAATTCCGGCGGGGAGTCTTGCGCCGAGTCTCGAACCCTACGGCGAGCCTTCAGGTCTCCGCTTCCCTCCAACCCGCGCTGCGCGAGCCTCGCGCGGTCGCGGGGTCTTTTTGGAAGATGGCGATAAGGTCAGGGGCGGGCGACGGCCGCGCTGGATCGAGGTGCCGGTCGCGATCGTGGCGCTGGCCATTGCTGCGTTCGCTGTGACGGTATACATCAACGCTCCGTCGATTGT
>DASZZK010000436.1:0-2686 GCA_035544975.1 Casimicrobiaceae bacterium
CGGCAGCGTCGGCGTCGGGGTCGAAGAATGGGGGCTGCAGGATGCCGGCGGGGAAGACGATCTCGTTCCGGGTCGCACTGTAATAAGCGTTGACGATGTGGGCCGCCATGAACCATTCGCTGCGGTCGACCGGACGCGAGAGCTTGGCCAGCGTGCGTGACATCTCGAACCGGTTGGCGCGCAGCCAATCGCTGGTGTAGCTTTGGCTGTCGACGCGCAAGGCGGAATAGTCACGCGGAGGATCCTGATAGCCGACCTTGATGTCCATCGCCGCCAGCTTGATTCGAGCCTGCGCTTTGGTTGCATCGCTCATCCACTCGAGCGTATCGATGCGCTCGGCAAGCGCGGCCTTGATGTCGTCGACCGCCTCGCGCGCCTTGGCTTTGGCCGCCGGCTTAAAGGACGTCGCAACGAACAGCTGGCCCGCAGCGTGTCCCATCGGCTCGGCGCCGACGCGGCCGCTGATCACGTCCAGGACGCGTCGGTAGCGCGGTGCGGCAGACGTGGTGCCTTTGAGCGTGGCGTTGTAAAACCGATCGTGCTCTTCTTCGAAAGCGCGCGGCAGCACCGGCGATGCTTCGCGCAGAAGCTGCCAGCGAAGATACTCGCGCCAGGTCGAGAGGTCCGCGTCTCGCGCGAGCGCCGCAAAAGCTTGAAAGAATTCGGGCTGCCTGACGTTGACCAGCGTCGAGCGCGGGATCCGCAAAGCGTGGAAAAAACGAGCCCACGCGAATCCCGGAGCCGACGCTTTGACAGCGTCCTGCGTCATCAGATGGTAATTCGCGTTGGGATCGCGCAACGCAGCCCGCTCGCGGGACGCGCGGGCAAGTGCCTGTTCAAGCCCATATATGTCCTCGGCCTTGCGCTTGGCAACCGCGGATGAATCTCCGGCGAGCGTCAGCACGGCGGCGATGTGCGTTCGATAGGCGTCGCGCCACTGGCTGAATTTCGCATCGGGATTGAGATAGAAATCGCGATCCGGCAGGCCGAGGCCGCCCTGGGTCAGCACCAGCACGTTGCGACTGCTTTGCTTGTCGTCCGGAGCGACGCGAACGAGTCCGAAGCCGGCCTCGACGCGCTCGGCGTGCCAGCGCGCGATCGTCTCGGCAAGAGCGTCGCGCGACTGGATCCTGGCCGCGCTCGCGAGCTCCGCAGCGAGCGGACCGATCCCCGCGCGTTCGATCGCTGCTTCGTTCATGCCGGCAGCGTAAAAATCGGCGACCTTCCGCAGCGCAGGCTGCGCGCGCAGCGCTCGATCGCTTTGCGCGAGCTCAAACGAGGCCTTGAGCTGACGTGCGTTGCGCTCCGCTACTTCCTCGAAACCGCCCCACCGCGAGCGATCTGCGGGAATCACGGTGCGCTCCAGCCAGTTGCCGTTCACATACGCGTAGAAATCGGTGCATGCCGCGATGGCGGCGTTCAGATCCGCGACATCCAGCGCTGACCGAGCCTCGTGCGCAGGCAACACGGCCACGCAGATCGCGGCAAGCGAGCCTTTGATCCCGGCCCGCGAGAAGAAACGCAAAGTGTTCATGTTCGTACTCAGAGGTCCACGGCCGGACAGGGAAGGCCAGCGGAAGTTTCAGTCTAGCAGAGCACGAGCCGGCCAAAAACCGCGCCGGGCCGCGCATCAAAGCGAGCGGCGCGGTAACCCGCTACGGAAAGCTCGCAACGATGGCGGCGAGATCCCCCGAGGCTCACCAGGTAGCGATCATCGCGACCACCGCCGCCGCCATCGTCCCGGTTGCCAGCCAGCCAAGCGCCTTCAACCGACGCGTGACGACGAAATCGCCCATGACTTTCGGATCGTCGGCAAGAAGCATCATCACGACCATGATCGGCACCGCAATCACGCCGTTGATCACGGCCGCCCAGAACAAGGCGCGGATCGGATCGACGGGCGAAAAATCCAGCGCCACGCCTCCCAGCGTCGCCAGCGCAATGATGGCGTAGAACTCCCGCGCCTCGAGCAGCTTCAGGTCGAGCCCGCGTTTCCATTCGAATGTTTCCGCGACCGCGTAGGCGGCCGAGCCCGCGAGCACCGGCACCGCGATCATGCCGGTGCCGATGATGCCGAGCGCGAACAACACGAAGCTGAACTCCCCCGCCAGCGGCCGCAGTGCCCCGGCGGCTTGCGCGGAGGTCTGTATCTCGGTGATGCCCGCGACATTGAGCGTCGCCGCGGTCCCGAGGATGATGCAAAAGGCGACGATGTTCGAAAACGCCATGCCGAGGTAGGTGTCGATCTTGATCCGGCGCAAGTGATCGGCCGCGCCTTCGGGCGCTTGCGCGAGCGCTCCGGCGGCGGGGTCGGCATTGAGCTCCTCGACCTCCTGCGACGCCTGCCAGAAAAAAAGATACGGGCTGATGGTCGTGCCGAACACGGCAACGATGACAGTCAGGTATTCGGCGGTCAGCGCGAAATGCGGCGAGACGGTCCGGGCCGCGACCTCGTGCCAAGGAATGTGAATCGTCAGCACCAGGACGACGTAGGAAAGCAGCGCGAGGGTGAGCCACTTGAGGTAGCGCACGTAGCGCTGATACGGCAGGAGCACCTGCAGCACCAGGCAAACGATGCCGATCGCCACCGCGTAGATCTGTGGCGGACCTCCAATCAGCAAGTGCACCGCGTCGCCCATCGCCGCGATATCGGCAGCGATGTTGATGGTGTTGGCGATGATCAGCA
>DASZZK010000437.1:0-1547 GCA_035544975.1 Casimicrobiaceae bacterium
ATCTCACCATCGAGGAAGGCCAAGGCTCGGCGACCACGGCGCAGATCGTAGCCACCGGGCGCACCGACGTCGGCTATGCGGAAGCCCCGTCGGCGATGCAGCTTCGGGCGAAGGGCGCCCCGGTGAAGGTAATCGGCACCATTTTTCAGACCAATGCCTATGCCATCATCTCGCTCGAGGCGAGCGGAATCAAGTCGCCCAAGGACCTGATCGGAAAACGCGTCGGGGTCATCCCGGGAACCGCACAGACCACCATGCTGGACGCGATCTTCTCTGCCAACAACATCGATAAGAGCAAGGTGGACATCGTCAATATCGACACCAGCGCCGCTATCGGCGTGCTGTTGGAGAAGAAAGTCGACGCGATTCTCGCGGGTGCCGATTTTCAGAGCGTCCAGATTCGCGATCGCGGTTTCCAGATCAATGAAATCCTGTACCGCGATGTTGGTGTTCCGTCCGTCGGACATTCGATCCTTGCCCGCGATGACAAGCTGAAAGCCGATCCCGATCTCTACCGCAAGTTCATGAGCGCGAGCCTCAAGGGCTGGGACGAAGCGCGCCGCAATCCCGAGGCAACCGCCGCGGCGACGGTCGAGATGTTTCCGACGGCGAACAAGGAGGCAACGCAGAAGCAGTCGATGGTCGTGTTCAGGCTCCTCTGCGCGCCCGGCGCCACGAGCGTCGGACGCGTGCCCGACAAGAACTGGCAGATCACGTTCGACTTGCTGCCCACTTATCTCGGCCTGCCCAAGGATCGGCCGGTGACGGATTACTACACCAACGATTTTCTGCCGGCGAACGCGCCAGGATGCACATGACGGAAGCCACTGCCCCCCGCGCACCCGCACCCGCCGCAAGCGCGGCAGGCGGCGCGCCGATTGTTGGCCGCGCGGTGGGCAAACAGTTCGCCACCAAAGACAAGACTTTTGTCGCGCTCGACAACGTTTCGTTCGAGATCAGCGGCGGTGAATTCGTGAGCCTCATCGGTCCGTCGGGCTGCGGCAAGAGTACGTTGATGCTGATCACCGCCGGACTCATTCCGGCGAGCAGCGGCGAGATTCTGGTCGCAGGAAAACAAATGTCGCGGCCGTTGACCGACGTCGGGGTGGTGTTCCAGGATCACCTGCTGCTCGACTTCCGCACCGCGCTCGCCAACGTCATGCTGCAACCCGAAGCGCGCGGACTGCCGCTCGCGCCGAAGCGCGAGGAGGCGCTGCGCTTGCTGGCCAAGCTTGGGATTCCCGATATCGCGTGCGACCGCTACCCGAACCAGTTGTCGGGTGGCATGCGGCAAAGAGTGTCGATCGCGCGGGCGCTTATCCATCAGCCGTCGGTCTTGCTGATGGACGAGCCCTTCGGTGCGCTGGATGCAATCACGCGCACCCAGATCCGGCACGACCTGGAGCTGCTGTGGATGGAGACGCGGAAAACTGTGCTCTTCATCACCCACAGCATCGAGGAAGCAATCGGGCTTTCCGACCGGGTGCTGGTGATGTCACCGAACCCGGGCCGCATCGTCGACGAGATCGCGATCGATCTGCCCCGGC
>DASZZK010000438.1:0-5315 GCA_035544975.1 Casimicrobiaceae bacterium
GAGGCCGGACCCAGCTATTGGGTGGTGTTCAACAACTGGTACGTACTGACCCTCTATAACCGGAGCCGCTTGTACGCGTCCGCGGTGTGGAAGCTGGCTCAGGCGATCAAGCGGGCTTACGCCGGGGACTAGTGCACCGCACCGGTGCAGCACAATCGAGCGCGGCAACATCCCGCAAACTCGCTACAATCGAATGCGGCGATTCGCCTTCGCGGGGCTCTACGCCCGCACGGCCAAGCTGGCTTGCGCAGTTGCCGACTCGGTTGCCCACTCAGTTACCAACTCAGTTACCAACTCAGTTACCAATAGTGTCAGCCATGGACACCGCGACCGATAAAGACCTTCCCCTCAAGGAATATACGCGCCTCCTCGGCCGCGTACTCGGCGACGTATTGCGCGCGCAGACCGGTGAGCAGGGCTTCGCGTGCATCGAAGCGATCCGGCAGACCGCCATTGGTTTTCGACGCGCGGGCGCGGAGCAAGCTCCCGTGGTCAAACGCGAGCTGGACACGCTGCTCAACGAGCTCCCGATCGCCCAGGCCCTCGATGTCGTGCGGGCGTTTTCGTATTTCTCGCATCTGGTGAACATCGCCGAGGACGTGCATCAGAACCGCCGCCGCCGTGTCCATGCGCTGGCGGGCTCCGCACCGCAGATCGGAAGTCTCCTGCACGCGCTCGATCGGCTGGCGCAGGCGCGGATCGGTGGCAACACGCTTGCGCGGTGGTTCGACGATGCGCTGGTGAGCCCGGTGCTGACCGCGCATCCCACCGAGGTGCAGCGAAAAAGCATTCTCGATAGCGAGCGCGAGATTGCGCGGCTGTTGCAGCGGCACGACCGCGTCGTTCTGACGCCCGACGAGTCGGATGCGCTGGAGATCGGGCTCTATCGCGAAGTGCTGGGACTGTGGCAGACGTCGATGCTGCGACTCTCCAAGCTGCGCGTCTTCGACGAAATCGACAATGGGCTCGCCTATTACCGCTACACATTTCTGGCCGAGGTGCCCAAGCTCTATGCCGCGCTGGAACGAAATCTGCGACAGCGCCTCGGCGCGGGCGACGAGCTGCACCTGCCGCCGTTCTTGCGTCTCGGCTCCTGGATCGGCGGCGATCGCGACGGCAATCCCAACGTGGTCGCCGAGACGCTGCAGCATGCGATTCGAGCGCAGGCTTGCGTCGCGTTCGCGTACTACCTCGACGAAGTTCACTGTCTCGGCGGCGAGCTGTCGCTGTCCACGCAACTGGTGACGCCGACCGCGCAACTGCTGGCGCTGGCGGACGCAGGACTCGACGCCAATCCGCACCGCAGGGACGAACCCTATCGGCAGGCATTGATCGGCGTCTACGCACGAATTGCCGCGACGGCGCGCGCGCTTGCTCACTATGTCGCGCCACGCAAGCCCCAAGCCGAGCTCCAGCCTTATGCGACGCCGGCGGAGCTGGTAGCCGACCTTTCGACGCTTCGGACTTCGCTCGCGACACACGGCTCGCAGCTTATTTCCGCGGGCCGGCTCGATCCGCTGATTCGCGCCGTCGAAGTGTTCGGGTTTCACCTTGCGGTGCTCGATCTGCGCCAGAACGCGGACGTCCACGAGAGCGTGGTCGGCGAGCTTCTCGCGCGTGCCGGCGTCGCCGACGACTACGCAAGCCTTGCCGAGGCGGACAGGGTCGCGCTGCTGGTGAGCGAGCTCGGCGGCCCGCGCCTGTTGTTTTCGCCGCACATGGAGTATTCCCCGTGCACCGCGTCCGAGCTCGCGATTCTGCGTGCGGCAGCGGATATTCACGCTCGCTTCGGCGCCGCGGCGCTATCGAACTATGTCATCTCCAAGTGTGCCTCGGTCAGCGATTTGCTCGAGGTCGGCATTCTGCTGAAAGAAGCCGGCCTTCTGCGCGGCGACGCGTTGGCGCTCAATATCAGCCCCTTGTTCGAGACCATCGACGATTTGAAGCGTTCCTCAGACGTCATGCGTGCCGCCTTTGCCTTGCCGTGCTACCGCGCGTGGCTGGCAGGACGCGGCGACTGGCAGGAAGTGATGCTGGGCTACTCGGACAGTAACAAGGACGGCGGCTATCTCGCCGCCAATTGGGCCCTGTACCGCGCCGAGCTGGCGCTGGTCGACGCGTTTCGCGATTCGCGCGTCAAGCTGAGGTTGTTTCACGGCCGCGGAGGAACCGTGGGACGCGGTGGCGGCCCGAGCTACGAGGCGATCCTGGCTCAGCCAGCGGGCAGCGTTACCGGCGGGCTGCGCATCACCGAGCAGGGCGAAATCATCGCCAGCAAATATTCCGATCCCGATCTCGGCCGCCGCAACCTTTAGACGCTGGTCGCGGCGACGCTGGAAGCGAGCCTGCTCGACACCGAGCAGATCGGCGATCGTGCGCAAGCGTACTACGCCGCAATGGACGAGCTTGCCGCGCATGCCCTCACCGCGTATCGCGCGCTGGTCTACGACACCCCGGAATTCATTGCTTATTTTCGCGCCGCGACGCCGATCGCCGAGATCGCCGAGCTCAATATCGGCAGCCGGCCTGCGTCGCGTACCGCATCGTCGAAGATCGAGGACTTGCGCGCCATACCGTGGGTCTTCAGCTGGGGACAATGCCGCCTGATGCTGCCCGGCTGGTACGGCTTCGGTATCGCGGTCGACGCTTGGCTCGCCACCCATCGCAACGGATTGTCACTGCTCGCCGAAATGCACGCGCGCTGGCCGTTCTTCAAGAGCGTCATGTCGAACATGGCGATGGTGCTGGCCAAGACCGACCTCGCAGTCGCATCGCGCTACGCCGATCTCGTCCCGGACGGCGCGACGCGGGACAAGATTTTTTCGAGGATAGCCGCGGAGCATCGTCGGACCATCGAGCTGGTGCACGCGGTGACCGGGCAGACGACGCTCCTGTACGACAACCCGACGCTGGCGCGAAGCATCCGCGACCGCTTTCCCTACCTGGATCCGCTCAATCACCTGCAGGTCGAGCTGCTGCGGCGCCATCGCGCGGGCCAGACCGATGAGCTCACCAAGCGCGGGATACATCTGACGATCAACGGGCTCGCCGCGGGATTGCGCAACAGCGGGTGAGACGGCGCGCTGCGACGCCTTATTCGAACTTAGCTGTCGAGCTCAAGCTCAAGTCTCGCGTTTGTCGGGCCGGTACTTCTCGGCACACTTCATGATCATCAGGTTGGTCGGGAATTCGAGACACAGACGCGCATCGGCGTTTGCCTTGCGTTCCCGCGCGTCCTTCCGCGACGAGGGCTTCTTCGGCTCTTCCTGCGGCGCGGAGACCGCGGTGTCGGTAGCCACGCTTGGTTGCGCTGTTTGAGCGGTTGCGGCCGATATCGGAAGCGCCGCGGCGATGGCGACGAATGCTACGGCGAGGGCGTTCGAGTTCATCAGCGCGTCCCTTCCCTGGTAAGGCGGGCAATAATGAAAATTCCGCTGCGGGCTTGGCGGCGAGCGGAATTGAAGAGCCTAACTGAAATCGTCGTCGTCCGGGCTTGACTTTCCTTGCTCGCCGGCTATAATCGGGTACCGTATATGCAATGGGTACCCCATGCTTCCTCGCTCCCGCCGCGGCTTTGCCAACAAGAGCGCTCGACTGCGGAGCGCATCGGACGATGCGAAGCCGGTGCCTGCGCGACTGACACCGCGCCAGCAGCAAATCCTCGACTGGATTCGAAGCTTCCTGGAGGCTCGCGGGATGCCGCCGACGCGCGCCGAGATCGCCGCGGGCCTGGGTTTTTCCACGCCCAGCTCAGCGGAAGACCATTTGCAAGCGCTGGCGAAGAAGGGCGTCATCGAGCTGGTGCCCGGCGCCTCGCGCGGCCTCAGACTCAAGGATATTCCGGGCGTGCCGGTGCAGGGTACGCTGCCCCTCATCGGTCACGTCGCGGCAGGCAGTCCGATACTCGCGGCGGAGCATGTCGAAGCGCAGTTCCGCGTCGACCCGGAACTCTTCTCACCGCGGGCCGACTATCTCTTGCGTGTGCGCGGCACCAGCATGCACGACGTCGGCATTCTCGACGGCGATCTGCTGGCGGTGCATGCGACGGGTGACGCGCATTCGGGACAAATCGTCGTGGCGCGCCTGAACGACGAAGTGACGGTCAAGCGCTTCAAACGTCGCGGACGCGACATCGTGCTCTTGCCGGAGAACGCCAAGTTCTCACCGATCGTCGTCGATCCCAGGACGAGTGCGTTCGCGATCGAAGGAATCGCCGTCGGTCTGGTCCGCGGCAACAGGAAGTGGTAACGCACCTGCGACACGCAAGGCACTTAGGCTCTTGTCTTGTTCCAACCCTGAAAGGAGATGCTTCATGGTCCAAGCCATTCCCGCCGGTTACGCGGGCGTCACGCCTTATCTCATCGTGCGCGACGCTGCGCGCATGCTCGACTTCTACAAAAAAGGGTTCGGTGCAACCGAAGTGCTGCGGCTGCCCGCACCCGGCGGCAAGATCGGCCACGCAGAGATCAAGATCGGCGAGGGCATGGTGATGCTCGCGGACGAATCGCCCGAGATGGGACACAAGTCGCCGCAGACGGTCGGCGGAACGCCGGTCACGCTGATGTTTTATGTTCCCGATGTGGATGCGCGGTTCGCCAAGGCGCTCGCCGCCGGCGGGACGGTCAAACATCCGGTGAAGGACCAGTTTTACGGCGACCGCAGCGGGACACTCGAAGATCCATCGGGGCACATCTGGACCATTGCGACCCACACCGAGGACGTGGCGCCTGACGAAATGGACCGGCGAATGAAAGCGATGATGGCGAAGTGAGCAGCGAGCCAAGTCAAAAGCCCTGACCGGAACCGCGCAATCATGTTTACCGGGAATCCCGAAGACGATTCGGAAATAGTGTGACCTACAACTGTTTCGACTGAATCCGAAATGCATTCGCCTCGCACGTTATGCGCGTGCGAGGCGCGCGCGGCATCACAATGAGGTCCGTTTCACCGCGGCGCTCGGATGGCACCTTGCAGGGTCGCGCGACCCGCGTCGCGCTGACGTCTATAATGGTCCTCGCGCGACGTATTTCTGTTCGTCGCCCCGGGACAGCACCTTCCAAGCGATGCGTATCCTTCTCAGCAACGACGACGGCTATTTCTCTCCGGGACTGGAACGCTTGGCCGCCGATCTGGCCCCTCATGCGGAGATCACCGTCGTCGCGCCCGAACGCGATCGCAGCGGTGCGTCGAATTCGCTGACGCTGGACCGTCCCTTGACCGTGCGCCGCGCGCCCAATGGCTTTCTGTTCGTCAATGGAACGCCGACCGACTGCGTTCACCTCGCGGTCACGGGCCTCCTTGACGACCTTCCCGAC
>DASZZK010000439.1:0-4931 GCA_035544975.1 Casimicrobiaceae bacterium
CGCCGGCAGAGTTGCGACGGGAGCCGCCTCCAGCGCCAGCGCCGGCCACGGCGAGGCCACCTGCTGCTTCGTCGCCACCGCCGGCAGAGCTGCGGCGGGAGCCGCCTCCAGCGCCAGCGCCGGCCGCGACGAGGCCACCTCCTGCTCCCTTGCCGCCGCCAGCGGAGTTGCGGCGCGAGCCGCCTCCGCCGCCGGTGGTCGCCAGACCGCCGGCAGTGCAGGCGCCGCCTGCCGCCGTCCCCGCGCCGCCGGCAAGGGTGCGGGAGCCCGAGCCGAAACCCAAAGCGGAGCCCGTGAAGGGCGAAGCGCCCAAAGGGAAGCCCGAGGAAAAGAGCGAAGATCAGAAGTAATCGTTGCAGCGAATGATCCCGCGCCCGGCCAATATCGCCGGGCGCGGGTCCGCCTCGACTCCCGCTGCATTAAACCACCTTGGCCGCTGTCCACGCGGCACGCTTTCTGCTCGGTCGCGAGTACGTCACCGTACTCGGCGTCGAACGCAGAACTATTTACCGAGCAGATGTAATTCTTGCGTCCTTGGCGACAAATGTGCGGTACATCGCATTGTCAACGCGCATTTACGGCGGGCATCACGAGCCGCCGCCGCGCAAGGTCGAGGAATGCTCAATGACCCCCATCATTGCAGGACGCTTCGAGCAGGAAAGTCAGGCGAAGGCAGCAGTGGCCGCGCTGCGCCGTGGTGGCTTCGGCGCAGATGATGTCACGGTTTTTTTGGGCGACATGGAAGAGAAGACCGCGGCGGCGAAATCGGACGAACATGTTGCGCCCGTACGTTCCGGTGTGCTGGTCGCCGTCCGCGCCGTCGAATTCGCCAAGCGCGTGGCCGCGGTCAATGTATTGCGCGCCGAGGGCGCCCAGGACATCGAGCGCGCTGACGGAACGTGGCAGGCCGGAGAATGGATCGACTTCGATCCGTTGAAGCCTCCACTTCTGGTCGATCTGCCCGCGCCGGAAGATGTTCAACTGCGAAAATAGGCGGGCGCTGCAGCAGCGAAATTTCACCAATCCAGGAGAAATGAACGATGAACATCCATTTGACACTCGGCCCCCTGATGGCCCTGATCGCCGGAATCCTGATTTTGCTGGTGCCGCGGCTTCTGAATTACATCGTCGCGATTTATCTCATCATCATCGGGCTGATCGGTATCTTCGGCTACGGGGGCACGCTCCTGCACACTTAACTACACGACCTTGACGCTGATGTTGGGCAGCTTGTCGATGTGGCCCTCCATGATGTCGTCCTTGACGACCGGGCCCACATTTTCCGGCGTGCCCGAATAGATGATATCGCCGGGCGCAAGCTCGAACGCCTCGGACAGCTTGCTGATCTGTTCCGCGACTGACCAGATCATCTGATTCAAGTCCGCGTTTTGCTTGACCTGGCCGTTGACCTTGAGCCAGATCGCGCCTTTGGTGAAGTGCCCGACCGCGGCGACGGGCTGGAGCGGGCCGAGCGGCGCCGAATGATCGAAGCTCTTGCCGATCTCCCACGGCTTCTTTTCGTCACCCATCGCCCGCTGAAGGTCGCGGCGCGTCATGTCGAGTCCGACGGTGTAGCCGAACACGTGCTCGAGCGCGCGGTCGATGGCAATGTTGCGGCCGCCCTTGTTGATCGCGGCAACCAGCTCGATCTCGTAATGATAATTTTTGGTCAGCGGCGGGTAGGGGTGATCGACGGTCGCGCCGATGGGCACGTTCTGGACCGCGTCGGTCGGCTTCTGGAAAAAAAACGGCGGCTCGCGCGTCGGATCCGAACCCATCTCCCGCGCATGCGCGGCGTAATTTCGGCCGATGCAGTAAATGCGCCGAACCGGAAACAGGTCGCTGCCGCCGGCGATGGGAATGAAGGTTGGCGACACGGAAAACGGGCTGCGCGTTTGTGCTGTTGCACTGCCGGGCATCGCATAAGCTGCGACGCCGCCGGCGGCAAGCATCGACGCGCCGCGTAAAAGCTGGCGGCGCTTGCTGGATTTCACACTGACCTCCTAAACGATTGTTGCAGGCCGCACCGGTCAGCGCCCCTTGGGGCTCGCCTTGGTGCGCGGCATCACCCGTGGAACCGATGGCGCAGCCGGCCGCTTGATCTGCGGTATCTGGATTGGCTGTCCGGTCTTGGAGTCCCGTCCGCGGAAGCTTCCTCCGCCCTTGTTTTTCGACATGGTCTTGCCCTCGAGAGTGTATTCGTAAGACAGGATTATGCTACTCGCACGGTACCGCAGCGCAAGCGGGTTGCGCCATCGGGTGTCGGCAATGCGTCGGCGAGCGCGCCGCTCAGGCCTCGGGCGTCAGCAGTGACACGCCAAGGCGCGCGCGGCGCGAAAGCCACAGGCTGGGACGATAGCGGGGGTCGCCATACGCTCGCGCCAGTTCCTCGAGGATCCGCAGCAAACTGCGCGGTCCGATCGCATTGCCCCACGCCAGCGGCCCCGCCGGGTAGCCGAGACCTATCCTGACCGCAAGGTCGATGTCACCTGGGGTCGCGATGCGCTGCTGCGCAATATCGCAGGCGATGTTGACGATATGCGCCAGCGTTCGCGGGACGACGAAGCCCGGACTGTCGTGAATGACGTCGACCGGGACACCGTCCGCGCCAAGCACGTTTTGCGCGGCGTCGCGCCATCGCTGCTCGGTCACCGACGTTGTCATGAGCGTACGGTGCTTGCTCATGTCGAACAGCGTGTCCAACGCGACGGTGCGTCTTGCATCGAGACCCTCGTCGAGCGCAGCGCTGGTCGCGTCCCGACCCGACGGGAGGACGAGGCATAGTGAATCCGAATCCGGCGCGTCGTACTCGTCGACCTCCGCGCCGAGACCGTGCAACAGAGCGACGACCCGTTGCTTGGCGTCGGGATCGATGGCGCTGACCCAGACGCGATCGGCGAGTACCGTCTTGTTCCCCGCGGCCCCGGGTGTGGGCACCGAGGGACGGGCCAAAGCATCGACGCCGCGATAATCGTAGAAGCCGCGCCCCGATTTGCGTCCCAGCAATCCGGCCGCCAAGCGCTGCGCGGTGAGCGGCGAAGGCCGAAAACGCGGCTCCTCGTAGAACTGGTGGTAGATCGATTCCATTACCGGGTGGGAAACATCCAGCCCGGTAAGATCCAGGAGCTCGAAAGGGCCCATACGGAAGCCCGCCTCGAGTTTCAGGATGCGATCGATGGTCGCGGCGTCGGCGATGCCTTCGCCGACGATGCGCAAGGCTTCGGTGCCGTAACCGCGTCCCGCGTGATTGACGATGAATCCGGGGGTGTCTTTGGCCCTGACCGGCGTGTGGCCGAGCGACGACGCGAATTCGAACAGGCGCCCGATCACCATTGGCGAGGTCAGCAATCCGTCGATCACCTCGACCACCTTCATCAACGGCACCGGGCTGAAAAAATGCAGCCCGGCGACGCGCGCGGGATGCGTCGACGCAGCCGCAATCGCGGTGACCGAGAGCGACGAGGTGTTGGTCGCGAGGATGCACTCCTTGCCGACCACGCCGTCGAGAGATGCGATCAACGCCCGTTTGGCGTCCAGCTGTTCCACGATCGCTTCGATCACCAGATCGGTATCGGCAAATCCGGCGATGGTTTCAGGCAGTGTGATATGAGCGACCGCGCTTTCGGCCGCGGCGGCGGAAATCTTGCCTTTCGCGGCCAGCGTGGAGAGCTGCTCGGCAATCAAGCGTTTCGCGTCGGCGGCGGCGAAGGGTTTGGCGTCGATCAGGCGCACATTGAATCCGGCCTGCGCCACGATCTGCGCGATGCCGCGGCCCATGAGACCCGCACCGGCAATGCCAACCGTCTTCAGCGCCTTGTGCGACGCAGCCATGAGCCAAGCCTTATTCGATTCAAAGGGAGCGCGCTCGGTCTTTCAAAAATCGCATCTGCGGTCCTTCGCGCGTTGAGCACGCGAATGACCGCAGAGACGTCGTCGCCGCGCTCCGAATAGCGACCACGCGAAAGTGGCCATTGTAAATCTTACAGCTGCGGACCTCGTCGCGTCGAGCGGAGAACCTGCGAGGATGAAGTAAAATCGAAATCGATTGCCCGCACAATTCCTGTGCGGGCTGGAAGCCGTTCGACCGAGCCTTCTCTCGCGTGATGGAATACAGCGATCTGCCCGCGGTGATCCTGGTGGCGACCATCTGGAGCTATTGGTTCGGCGTCGGCGTCATGATCGTCCGCGCCCGCCGCAAGACGCGCGATCTGAAGGGACTCGTTCCCGAGCAGGCGTTCGAACGCGCGATGTGGGTGGTCTGGATCCCGCTGGTGATCGCCTGGATCGTCTTGCCGTGGCTGGCGCTCCGCCGCACAAACCCGTTGCTCGCGGTGCCGCCGTTTGCGACGGAGGAACCTCTGTACGCCGCGCTTCGCTGGCTCGCCGCGGCGACCGCGCTCGCATGCCTCGCGATGACGGCATGGTGCTGGTCGCGCATGGGCAAGGACTGGCGCATGGACGTGAGCGAGAAACGCAAAGGGACGCTGATCACCGATGGCCCCTTCGTCTATGTCCGGCATCCCATCTACGCGCTCTCGATGCTGCTCATGCTTTGCTCGGCCATCATCATCGCAACGCCGCTGATGTGGGGCATCTGGGCGGTGCACCTGGGGCTGAATAACCTCAAGGCCCGCAACGAAGAGCGCCATTTGCTCGCCACGCACGGCGAGGCGTACGCGCAATACCTGCGTCGCACCGGCCGTTTTTTCCCGCGCCTCGGCGCGCAAACATCATAGACCGCGTTTGCCAAGCCGGAGGCCGGGCCGCGAGAGTGTTCATGAGGAGTCCTTCAACCGTCGTTGCCGCCGCACTGCAATGGCTGGTTGCGGTGGTGGTGGTGGTGCTGGTCGTGACGCATGTTCACGCGATCGAAGGCGCCGTAGGGCCGCAAGCCAGATCCGATCCTACACCAGCCGAGTCGACAACGGATC
>DASZZK010000440.1:0-2337 GCA_035544975.1 Casimicrobiaceae bacterium
CGGCGGATGTCGGCGGCTTTCATACGGGCGCGAAGCTCGGTAGGGACGGGCGCATCAAGGTCAGCGAAAGCTTCTGACGGTCTTTGAATTCAATATGTTAGCACAGCGGAGCGCAGTTCATTCCGGTGGAGATCGTAAAAGTCTCAGGATGGCGGACAGCGAAAATCCCCGTGCCTGCAAATAGCGCACGTGCCGCGCTTTTTCGCGATCGCTGGTGGGCACCTGTCCGAAACGCCGCTGCCACAAAGCCTTGAGCGCCGCATCGTCGTCGAGATCCGCTTCGCGCAGCGCATCGTCGATGTCGCCCGGCGCGACCCCCTTTGCCTTCAGCCCTCCGGCAATGCTGCGGCGACTGTAGCGTCCGGCTTTTTGGCTGACGACCGCGCGCGCGAAACGCTGATCGGAAAGGAGCCCCTGCGCTCCCAAATCGTCCAGCGTGTTGCGGACCTCAGCCCGGTCAGCGCCGGCACCTACCAGCCGCGATTCCAGCTCGGAGCGCGCGTATTCACGCCGCGCGAGCAGCCGGATCGCTTGCGCCCTGAGGGTGCGCGTGACCAAGCTCTCGCAGCATTACTCGTCGACCGGAGCCGGAGCCGCGCTGCGGCCGGTGGCGACCGGAACGCCGACGGCGGCGCGGATCTTGGCTTCGATTTCCGCGGCGACGTCGCCGTGCTCTCTCAGCCACTCGCGGGTGTTGTCCTTGCCTTGGCCGATCTTTTCGCCGTTGTACGCGTACCAGGCCCCGGACTTCTCGATGATGTTGTGCGTCACGCCGAGCTCGACGATTTCGCCCTCGCGAGAAATGCCTTCGCCATAGAGAATATCGAACAGCGCCTCGCGAAACGGCGGCGCGATCTTGTTCTTGACCACCTTGACCCGCGTTTCGTTGCCGACGACTTCCTCACCGCGCTTGATCGCACCAATGCGGCGGATATCGAGCCGGACCGAAGCATAGAACTTGAGTGCGTTGCCGCCGGTGGTCGTCTCCGGATTGCCGAACATCACTCCGATCTTCATCCGGATCTGATTGATGAAAATGACCAGAACATTGGCGCGCTTGATATTCGACGCGAGCTTGCGCAGCGCCTGGCTCATCAGCCGGGCCTGCAGGCCGGGAAGCTGGTCGCCCATTTCACCTTCGATTTCCGCCTTGGGCACCAATGCGGCAACCGAGTCGATGACAATGATGTCGACCCCGCCGGAGCGCACCAGCATGTCGGCGATTTCGAGGCCCTGCTCTCCAGTGTCCGGCTGCGAGATGAGCATCTCGCCCACATTCACCCCGAGCTTGCCGGCGTAGACCGGATCGAGGGCATTCTCGGCGTCGATATAGGCGGCGACTCCGCCGGCCTTTTGCACCTGCGCGACCACCTGAAGGCAAAGCGTCGTCTTGCCCGAGGATTCGGGCCCGTAGACCTCGACCACGCGTCCGCGCGGCAGGCCGCCGACACCGAGCGCGATATCCAGGCCGAGCGAACCGGTCGACACGACCTGCAGATCGTTCTGGACCTGGGCCTCGCCCATCCTCATGATCGAGCCCTTGCCGAACTGCTTTTCAATCTGCGCCAGCGCGGCGATAAGCGCTTTGCTCTTGTTGTCGTCCATAGCATTCATATCGTTGGATTTTGCGAGGGAGAGGCTCATGGGTCGGCTCTTTGGTGATCAGGACGGCCCATTATTGCATAGAACGAACGTTCGACGCTAGTGTCCTAACGGCCTAGGCCAGGCGGTCGACGAGGCCCTCCAGCGCCACCCGGACCGAGGCCTCGCGGACCGCCGTCCGGTCACCGTCGAATTGTCTCTTGAGCGTCTGCAAATGGTCCGGTCCGGCCCATGCGAACCATACCGTTCCGACCGGTTTGTCGGGCGAGCCGCCCTCCGGCCCGGCAATGCCGGTGACGGCGACCGCCCACTGCGCCGGGGCGCCACGAAGGGCGCCTTGCGCCATCTCCCTGACGGTCTCCTCGCTGACGGCGCCGAAGCGCTCGATGGTCGATGGCGCTACCCCAAGCTGCTGCTCCTTGGCCAGGTTGGAGTAGGTGACGAATCCCCGCTCGAACCAGGCCGAACTGCCCGCAATCGCAGTGATCGCGCTTGCGATCAGACCTCCCGTACAAGACTCCGCCGTCGCGATCATTGCGCCGCGCGCGAGCGCTGCCGCGCCGAGCCTGGCCGCCAGCGCAAGCAGTGGTTCATCGATCTTCCTGCTCATCATCGTTCCGAGGAATGGCCCCGATACCAGTAATCGTAGACCGGTCTAAAGCCGAACGGACGATAAAGCGCCAGTGCCGCCTCGTTGTCGGCGGTGACCTGGAGATAGGCGACCCTTGACCCTTG
>DASZZK010000441.1:0-5491 GCA_035544975.1 Casimicrobiaceae bacterium
CTCGCCAAAGAGTCATCGCCTGCGGCGGGATCAGGCTCTTGCTCGCCAACACCGATTCATCCCCGGCGCGATTGATCGCGACGACGGTAATCGCGTGGCGAACCGGATCGAGTTGCGGAAATTCACCACTGAACTCGAATCCGGCGGCGGCGGAGTCGGGAAAGCCGGGCTTGACCGCGGCCACATCGGGACGCGGGAGGCCGTAATTGGCGGCATGCGGCCGGCCGTCGACGCGTATCTCCACGCTCTTGATGCCGGCCGGATCGAGCGCCCATCCGGTGATGCGTAGCGTCGTATCGACGATCGCTTCGGCCTCCGGCGCGTCGACCGCGCCGATGGTCGTGACTACCCGCGCTTGGGTTTGCGTTGCAACCGGCGCCGCACTCGACGCTGCCGCAGGAACGGGCGCAGGAACGGTCGCAGGACCGGACGCATGTCGATCCTGCCATGCGAACGTGCCTGCTATCGCCAGCGCCGCGGCAATCAGCAGCGCCGCAGCCGTATGTTGTTTCGAGAGATAGGATTGCAATGCAGCTATCAGCAGGTGAATGTCCGCGACATTGTAATGGATGCGAGTCTCGCCTTGACGGCCGGCGATGCGTCGGTGCCGGCTTGACCGCTCGCGCTATAATTGGTTCAGCAGTTTTCGATTACCGATGACGATCACCGCGGACATTCTTGGCAACCAGATCGCCTATTACCGCGCTCGCGCCGGCGAGTACGACGAGTGGTGGTTCCGAACCGGGCGCTACGACCGCGGCCCCGAGCTCAATGCGCACTGGCACACGGAAACGGCCGCCGTCGAGTCGACGCTCGAGCAATGGCTCGGCGCGCGGCGGCCAGCGAGCATGCTTGAGCTCGCCTGCGGCACGGGACTCTTCACGCGACGCCTCGCGCCGCAGGTCGCGCAACTGACCGCGGTCGATGCGTCGCCGGAGGTCATCGCGATCAATCGTGCACGAGTCGCGGCGGACAACGTCGAGTACGTCGAAGCCGACATGTTCGCGTGGCGGCCGCAGCGGCGTTACGACGCGGTGTTCTTCAGTTTCTGGCTATCGCACGTGCCGGAGCAGCGATTCGCCGCGTTCTGGGAAATGATCGCCGCGGCGCTGAATCCCGGTGGCGCGGCATACCTGATCGATTCGGCGTTCGATCCGACGTCGACGGCAAAGGATCATGTGGTGCCCGGGCGCGACGCCAGCATCGTCAACCGCAAACTGAAGGACGGCCGCGAGTTCAGAATCGTGAAAATTTTCTACGAGCCGGCAGCGCTCGCCGCGAAGCTCGCAACGCTTGGATTTCGCGCCGATCTGCGCCAGACAGCACGGTACTTCATCCACGGCGAGGCGATCCCGCCAGAGCGCGTCGGCTGAGTTTCAGCGCCGGGTAAATTGCCGCCGGCGTTTCGGCGCAAGAAGGTCCCGGATGCAGCGAACATCGAGTCGCTCGCATGCGCTCGGGATGACCGCCTGGTGGAATGCGATCACGAGTCCGAGTCGTAAACGTACGGCGACTGCGGCACGCGGCTCTGATCCATGGTGCGCTCCTCGGCGAGCTGGCGCGGCCGCTTGTCCCACCAGATCGCGCGCGCCTCGCGCTGCTTCTCGACGAGGTCCGGCCGCTCCTGCAACAACTCGCGGATAAAGCGGGTGTATTCGGACTCGTAGTGGCGGCTGGGGAGCATCATGGCGCGGTTCGCGAGGACGGCGAGAATCAGGACGAGGCCATTCTATCATCGCCCGTCTCAGCTGGCCTCCCCAGTTCGCCTCAGTTCCGCTCAGTTCGCCTTTCCTTCCGGCCGCTGCTGACGCATCGACCCCGCCACCAGCCGATATTCGTAGAGGCGGCATTCGAGGGCGCCGTTGAAGAGCGGCGTGCGCCGGCTCGCCTTGAGCCCGATCAATTTCGGAAGACGCGTGTCGCCGCTCAGCAGGAACGCGGTCCACCCCGCGAAGCGCTGCTTGAGCGCATCTCCCAGCAGCGGGTAGAACTCCGCCAGCGCATTGGAGCCGGCGAGTCGAACGCCGTACGGAGGATTGGTGACGATCACGCCTTCGCTCGCGGGCGCTATGCCGACGAGCGCATCGATTTGCTCGACGACGATCGCGCCGCTAACTCCCGCGGCTTCGATGTTGACGTGACACTGGTGAATGGCAGTGTCATCGACGTCTCTGGCGTAGATGTGCTCGGTCGCGGCAGCCCGTGCGCGGCGCTGGGCGGACTGCTTGATTTTCTGCCAGGCGGACCCGTCGTACCAGCCGAGCTTCTGAAAGCCGAACGTGCGTTTGAGTCCCGGAGCGATGTCCAGAGCGATCAGCGCTGCCTCGATGGCGATGGTTCCGCTGCCGCACAATGGATCGAGCAAAGGCGTGCCGGGTTGCCACTGCGCCAGCCGCAATAGTCCCGCCGCAAGGTTCTCGCGCAACGGCGCCTCAGCCGTCTGGCGGCGATAGCCGCGCTTGAACAGCGGCTCACCCGATGTATCGAGATAGAACGTTGCCTCCCCGGCGGTGAGATACGCGTGCACACGCACGTCCGGCTGATCTTTGCTGACGCTCGGCCTGACGCCGCTGCCCGTCCGGTGCCTGTCGCATACCGCGTCCTTGATCCGCAGCGTCGCGAATTCCAGGCTGGTCAGCGGAGAGCGCGTCGCCGCGACATCGACGCGCAGGGTGCGATCGGCGCGAAACCATTTTGGCCAGTCGAGATCGAGCGCGAGCTGGTAGATATCCTGTTCGTCGCGATACTCGCCGTGACCGACCTGCCACAGGATACGGCTGGCGAGGCGGCTTTCGAGGTTGGCGCGGTAAGCGAGAGCTATCGGCCCGCCGAACGCGACGCCCCCATCGGCCGCGGTAACTTCGTCGGCGCCAAGATCGGCAAGTTCGGCGGCGAGCACGCCTTCCAGGCCCCGCGGACATGGCGCGAAGAAACGTTCCATCATCGAGAGGTCACACTAGAACGGCTTGAAGACCACCAGCAGCACCGCGCCGAGGAGCACCGGCAGCGCGGGAATCTCGTTGATCCAGCGATAGAAGAGGTGGGTGTGTCGATTGCGGTCGTGGCGAAACTCCAGCATCAGCTTGCCAAGCCAGACATGGTGCGCCACCAGGATCGCGACCAGCGCGAGTTTGGCGTAGAGCCAGCCGCCGGAAATCCCGTAGCCCAGCCAGAGCCAGAGGCCGGACGCGATGGTCAGCACCGCGCCCGGGGTCATGATGCCGAAGTAGAGCTTGCGCTCCATCAGCTTGAAGCGCTCGATGCCGATAGCGTCCTGTGCCTGAGCGTGATAGACGAACAAGCGCGGGAGATAGAACAGACCCGCGAACCACGTCACCACGAACACGATGTGCAGCGATTTGACCCAGAGCATCGCGTTTCTGATTCAGCGCAACAGACGTCGCCGCGTCAACACCAGCGCGACATAGTAGGCCGCGCACGCGTACGCCAGCAACACCGCGATATGCAAGACGATATTGTTTGGTACGTTGCCAGAAAGGAGCGGCCGCGCGATGTCGATCGCGTGCGAAAGCGGCAGTATCGCGGCCGCCACGCGCAGTGCAGCGGGCATTTGCTCGACCGGAAAAAACACTCCCGAGAGCAGCAACGTGGGCGTCAGCACCAGCGTGAAAAAATAGGTGAAGAAGTCGTAACCGGGCGCGAGCGAATTCATGACCAGCCCGAACGCGCCGAACGTCAGGCCGATCACGAAACCGAGTGGCAGGACCCAGATCGCCAGCCAGGAATGGCCATATCCGAGAACCATGATCACGGCCAGGATCGCCAACACGGAAATGACGCTCTTGGTCCCGGCCCACATCCACTCCGCGAATAGGACGTCGTCGAGCGAAAGCGGGGCGTTGATGATCGCCTCCCACGTCCGCTGCATATGCATGCGGGAGAACGCCGAGTACATCGCCTCGAACGATGCGGTGAACATCGCGCTCTGGCACACCATTCCGGTGCCGATAAACGCGATGTACTTCATACCGTCGATTTCCGGAATGAAGCTGCCGATGCCGTATCCCAGCGCCAGCATGTACAGGAGGGGGTCCGCGATATTGCCAAGCACCGACGCGATGGCGAGCTTGCGCCAGACGAGCAGGTTGCGGCGCCAGACCGGCAACCAGCGCAGGGACAACTCGGGCATGCGTAGCAACGCGGAGGAAGTCATGATTCGAGCGGCGATCGAAGAACGCGGCGAGTATAGCGCGAGCAAGGTCAATCATGCCCTTGACATTGCGCAGCGCGCTCCCGTACCTTCGGCGCTCCTACTGTGCGGTCTGGTCGTCGATGATGGAGCATCGCTGGCAATCGTTGGTGCAACTTGTGACGTGTGTGCTGGCGCTTTGTCTAACGGGCGCCACAATAGCGCAATCGAGCTATCCCGATCGCCCTGTTCACCTGCTCGTGCCGTATCCGCCCGGCGCTCTGACCGACCTGCTTGCGCGAACCATCGGCGAAAGGCTGGCCGCGAGCCTCAAGCGGCCGGTAATCGTCGACAACAAGCCGGGCGCCGGCACGCTGGTGGGAGCCGAGTTCGTCGCCAAGCAGGCTGCCGACGGCTACACGCTGCTGATGGCGACCAGCACCACGCTCGGCATAAGTCCTGCCTTGTATCAGCCGTCTCCGATCGATCCGATCAAGGACTTCGCACCCATTTCTCAAGTCGGCTCGGTGAATTTCTTCTTGATCGCCAGTCCTCAATTTCCGGCAAAAAATGTCCGCGAAATGATCGATGCGATCAAGCGCAGTCCGGGCAAATACAACTATGCATCAGTCGGCAACGGCAGCCCGCATCACCTTTTCATGGAATCGCTCAAGACCGAATACGGCCTCGAGATCCAGCACGTCCCGTACAAAGGAACTCCGGCTGCGCTGACCGACCTTTTGAGCGGAGCGATACAGGTGATGTTCGCCGACGCGACCGTCGCGGTGCCGAATATCCGGGCGGGCAAAGTGATCGCGTTGGGAACGTCCGCGGCCAAGCCCACCACGCTGCTGCCAAACGTGCCGCCGATCTCCGTCACGGTGCCCGGCTTCGACTGGCAGGCATGGCAGGGGATTGTCGCGCCGGCCGGCACGCCGAGGGAAATCATCGCGCGGCTCTCAGTGGAGCTGCGGAGAATTCAGGAGACGCCGGAGTTCAAGGAGCAATTGATCAAATTCGGCATGGAGCCATTCGCGCCGCACAGCCCGGAGCAATTTGCCGCAACGATTGCGGCCGAGCAGCCGCGGTGGGCGAAGGCAATCAAGGATTCCGGCGCGAAGGTCGATTGATGCAGAGCTCCTCCACGGAACACACAGAGCGCACCGGGCGCCCGGAGCAGGACCCATGAGCCCGGTCATCGACCTGCACACCCACTGCCTCACCGAAGCGTGGTTTCAGCTTCTGCAGCAACACGGGGCACCGCGCTATATCGTCACGCAGGTCCGCGGCGGCTTGCGCGCGATCCATCTGGACGGCGCCCCTTTCATGACGCCGGTTCCT
>DASZZK010000442.1:0-2661 GCA_035544975.1 Casimicrobiaceae bacterium
CCGTGGTATCCCGCGATGCGGCTCTTCCGGCAATCGCGGCTGCATGATTGGTCGTCGGTCGTCGCGCGCCTTGCCGCGGAGCTTCGCGCACTGCCGCCTTAATATGACTTCGACGCCCGCCTCGCGCAACGCGCCGTGCCCGTGCGGCAGCGGAAGACGGTTCAAGGATTGTCACGGCGCCTTGCGCGACGTCACGGCGCCGGCACCTCCCGCGAGCTTCCCGACCGACGATCGCCCAAGCGCAACTGCATCCGCCGGCGCGGAAACCGCTGCGTTGCTCGTGCGCGCACGCATGGAGCTTGCCGCCGGAGAAAACTCCGCCGCGATCACGACGTGCCGCGCCGCGCTGGCGCAGGACCGTAGCAACGCCGCCGGTTGGAACCTGCTGGGAGTTGCCCTGCGCACCATCGACCCTGACCAGGCAACAGATGCGTGGCGCAGCGCGCTCGCGGTCGACCCGCCGAACGCGGAGGCCCATTTTCATCTTGGCAACCTTTACCGCGAGCGTAACGAGCATCGGAGCGCGATCGCCGAATACGAGAGTGCGCTCAATGCGGCACCCGACAACGCTGCCGTCCTTAATAACTTGGGACTCGCGCTCGAAGCCAGCGGAGAACGTGAACGAGCGCTCGACTGCTATCGCCGTGTGCTCGCGATCGACGCAGGTCAGACCGACGCGCTCGGCAACCTCGCCAACGTACAGTTCGATCGCAATGATTTCAGCGCGTCGGCGGAGAGTTATGACCGGCTGTTCGCGATCCGCACTGATTTGCCCGTAGCGACCCTGTTGCGTCGCGCGATAGCGCTGCAGAAAAGCCGCCGGCTGGAAGAAGCGGAAGCGTGCTTTCGCGACGCTGCCGCTCGCGCGCCCGACGACGCGCAGATATTGACCAACATCGGCTCGCTATGTGTGGAGCAGGCCCGCTACGGCGATGCCGAAGCGCCGCTTGCGCGCGCGGTGGAACTCGACCCGGCCAATCCGTATGCGCTGGCGATGCTGGCGCACGCGAGACAGCATCGATGCGAGTGGCAAGGCATCGGCGAATTGTTTGCAGCCTTGCGGCGCTTGCTCGACTCTACGACGCAAGGCCACCCGTGGGGCGTGGCCCCGTTTCCCTTGCACGCCATGCCGTTGCCACCGCGGACACACTTGCACGCTGCGCGGCAATGGGCACGTACTTTTCATCCGGGCCCGCTGCTTCCGCGCCCGGTCGCGCGGGCCGCGCCGGACGGAAGGCTGCGCGTGGGCTTCGTGTCGTCCGATTTCCGTAGTCACCCGGT
Organism: Casimicrobiaceae bacterium; assembly: GCA_035544975.1. GTDB lineage: Bacteria > Pseudomonadota > Gammaproteobacteria > Burkholderiales > Casimicrobiaceae > PALSA-1003. Next base: position 1,282 of record DASZZK010000442.1, read on the forward strand.
CGCGAGCCTGCTGACCGAGGTGTGGGAACGCATCGATCGCGGGCGTCTCGAGACCTTTGCCTACGGCATCATGCCCGCCGATTCAGGCCCGGTCGGGCGACGTATCGCGCAGTCGTTCGAGCATTTCGTCGACCTCAGCGCGGAGCAGACAAACGACGTCGCGGAACGCATTCGATCCGACGGGATTGCAATTCTTTTCGATCTCAATGGGTATACACAGAACGCAAGGCCCGAGATATTCGCGCTGCGTCCCGCGCCGTTGCAGATCAACAGCATGGGTTTTCCCGGAACGCTCGGCGCCGCGTGGTACGACTATATTCACGTCGACCCTTTTGTTGCGCCAGCCGAAATGCAGCCGTATTACACCGAGCAATTTTTCCACATGCCCAATGCGTATGTCCCGAGCGATACCCGCCGCGCACCCGGCGGCGCCGCGCCGACGCGCAGCGAAGTCGGATTGCCGGACAAGCCGTTCGTGTTCTGTTGCTTCAACAACACCTTCAAGCTCCTGCCCGAAGTTTTCGCGGCGTGGATGCGATTGCTGTCGGCGGTGCCGGACAGCGTGCTGTGGTTGCTTGGCGCCAATGCCGATGCCGCGACCAATCTTCGGCGCGAGATGAAAAATGCGGGCGTCGATCCCGCCCGGCTCGTCTTCGCGCCGAGAGTCGAAAACGCGCAGCACCTCGCACGAACCGCAGTCGCGGACCTGTTCCTGGATACTTCGCCTTATGGCGCACATACCACCACCAACGACGCGCTGCTTGTCGGAGTGCCGGTGGTGACTTACGCTGGCGACACGCTGGCGAGCCGCAATCCGGGAAGCCAGTTACGCGCCATCGGGCTGCCGGACATGGTCACTTCCACCCTTGATGAATACCAAGCGTTGGCGCTGCGCCTCGCTTCAGACCCGCGCGCGCTTGCGGCAGTGCGCGTCCGCCTGGCGGAGAATCGCGCGACCTACCCCTTGTTCGACATGGCGCGCTATGCGCGCGACCTCGAAGACGGCCTCTTGCGGCTCTGGCGCGACTACGAGACAGGTGCCGACACGGCCTCGCGATAAAAGGCCTCGAGCGCGTCGAGTGGCGCCGGATCGTCGAACAACATGCCGTTGCGCTCGCGAATACTCGCCGCGAGCCCTCCTCTCCACGTGCCGTCCTGGCAGAGCCGTGTAGCGATGCCGACGTAATCGTCGGCATCCGCGGCAATCAACTCGCGCAGTCCCAGCAAGGACAGCATGCCCGCGCTCTGGCGGCCGCGCATCAACGATCCCGGCAGCGTCACCACCGGCAAGCCGCAGTCGAGCGCGTCGACGCTGGTCTGCCCGCCGGACCAGCGCATCGTGTCGAGCATCGCGTCGCAGGCGAGATTTTTGCGTTGCTC
>DASZZK010000443.1:0-4843 GCA_035544975.1 Casimicrobiaceae bacterium
GGAGAGCACGAACGGACGCGCGAAGTTCGGCACGTCGACAAAATAGGCATGGGTGAGGCGGTGCTCGCCACGCAGGCCCGAGTCCGGCGCGGCCACGGCGCGCATCAAGTCGTCCGGGTAGAGGCTTCCCTTGATCAGGGCTTGGACCTCGCCGTTGCGCGCCAGCAGCACGGCTTGCTGGGCCGCGGCAAAGGGATCGTCCGGCGTGTCGACCCGCTCGATGCGGGACAGGTCGAGGCCCGCCTGCGCCGCCGCGTCCGCGATGCGTGCTTCGGGGCCGACCAGCACCGGGGCAAGGTAGCCGGCGAACTGGCCCGACAATGCGATCTGCAGCGAATCGCGGTCGCACGGGTAGACGATGGCCGTCGGCAAGGGCGGGAAATTGCGGGCCTGCTCTACGAGCTTTTGGAAGTGCGCGCGGTTGACCATGAGCCGAGCGTGGCAAAGGGCGGCTTCGCTGTCAACCCTGCGCCGATGACCGGCTATTGGCGGGGTCCAGCCGTCGACCTTCTGTGAAACCAGCCTTTTCGCCTCCCAAAGACCGTTTTTTCAGATTTTCCCTTTCCAAGGCACGACCACGCGCTCGATGTAGCGCATCAGCAAATCGAACAGGTACGCGATGGTGCCGATCACGACGATGCCCATGATGACGATGTCGGTGCGCAGAAAGTTCGAGGCGTTGAGGACCATCTGGCCGAGGCCGTGGGTGGCGGCGACCATTTCCGCGGCGACCAGCGTGGTCCAGCCGAAGCCGATCGAAATCCGCATCGCGGTCAGGATCTCCGGCATGGCCGCGGGGATGACCACGTGGCGGATCACCTGCCACTTCGACGCGCCCATCGAATACGCGGCGTGAATCTGCTCCTGCGACACCGATCGCACTCCCGCCCGCGAGCTCATTGCCAGCGGCGCGAAGCAGGCGAGGTAGATCAGCAGCACCTTGGAAAGCTCGTCGATGCCGAACCAGATGATGATCAACGGCAGGTAGGCAAGCGGCGGCAAGGGCCTATAGAACTCGATCGGCGGATCGAAAATGCCGCGAGCGATGCGCGAGACGCCCATGGCGATGCCGACCGGTATCGCGGTCAGGCAGGCGAGAAAGAACGCGGTGAACACCCTGAACATCGACCAGCCGAAATGGGTGGCGAGAGGAGCGTCGGTCAGGTTGCCACGGGCCGACTCCCAAAGCCGCTGGAGCACCGTTTCCGGCGTCGGAAGAAACAGGGGCGGCATCCAGCCGAAGTGGCTCGCGACCCACCACAGCGCGAAAATCGAAATCATGGTGACCACCGAGATCGCGGTGCTCGCGCCCTCGCCCGGCGTCGAGTAACCCGACGTCTTGGGGCGCGCGCCGTCGTGGGTCTCGGGACTCGCCTTCTTCGCGCCGTTATCGGACGCCGGCGTCACTTCTTCACTGGCGCTCATTGGCCGCTCATTTGCCGCGGGGCCGCTGCGGGCGCGGCGGCATCCCGATGCAAAATTACCGACAGGACTTCCTCGCGCACGCGGATGAATTCAGGATCCGACTTTACCGCGCGCGCGTCGCGCGTTTCGAGGAAGCGGCGTCCGAAATCGAGGTCGAATTCGTGCGAGATGCGCCCTGGGCTGGGCGTCATCACGACCAGATGCGTCGCCAGGAACAGCGCCTCCTCGACGCTATGGGTAATGAAAAAGCACATCTTGCCGGTGCCCTGCCAGACGTCGAGTATCAGCTCCTGGATGGATTCGCGCGTGAACGCGTCCAGCGCGCCGAACGGCTCGTCCATCAACATCAGTCGCGGACCCGAAGCGAGCGCGCGAGCGATGCCTACGCGCTGCTGCATGCCACCCGAGAGCTCGTAGATCGGCCGCCCGGCGAACTCGTCGAGCCCGACCAGGCGCAATTGCTCCATCGCGGCGCTCCGCCGCTCGGCCGCGGCAACGCCGCGCATGCGCAAGCCAAACTCGACGTTCTGGGCGACATCGAGCCAGGGCATCAAGGCGTGTTTCTGGAATACCACGCCGCGATCGGCGCCCGGGCCGGTCACCGGCTTGCCGTCGAGCTCGATCGTTCCGTGCGTCGGCGGCAGAAACCCGGCGATGCAGGAAAGCAGTGTTGTCTTGCCACAGCCGGAGGCACCGATCGCGACGACGAAATCGCCCTCCGTCATCGCCAGATTAATGTTGGATAGCGCCTCGACCGTGCCGGTCTTGGTTGCATAGCGGACACCGAGATTTCGAATGTCGAGCGAGGGCAAGCTTCGATTCCGTTTCTTAGCTAGACTCTTACAGACCGGATCCCGGTCGCACAAATAGACGGCGGCGCATCGCGCGCCGCCGCCCTCGGTGTGAAACTAAGGTTCGACCGGCAGCTACTTCGCTGCCCGGGTGACCCACTCCACCGAAACGTTCTTGCTGTAATCCGGGACGACCGAAGTCAGCCTGCCCTGATCCTTCAGGAAATTAGCTTGCTGCGTCAGCGCTTTCGCTGCGGCACCGTTGGCGCCTCCGCCCAGCCACTCGGGTGACGCCTGTTGCTGCAAGCTGGGGAAGCCATAGAGCGCCATTGCATCGGCGACGTCCTCCGGCTTGCCGCCCGTCCACTTGGCGACGGCGGCGACCTTGGCTGCGTCGCCGGTCCAGGTTTTCGGATTGCTGCGATAGTCGGCGTCGGCCTTGGCCAGCGCCTTCACCAGCGCGACCATGAACTCCGGATTCTCCTTGGCGAACTTGCGCGTGACGATCAGGCCATCGAACGTGCACGCCCCCGCCTTGCAGATGTCACCCGAGGTCATCAACACCTTGCCGGTCTTCTTGACGTTGGACAGCACCGGGTCCCAGATGAACGTCGCGTCGATGTCGCCGCGACCCCACGCCGCCGCGATCTCCGGCGGACGCATGTTCAGCACTTGCGCGTCAGAAGCCTTCAGCCCCGCCTTTTGCATCGCATACAGGAGCTGGAAATGCGCCGTGGAGACGAACGGCGTGCCGATCTTCTTGCCTTTGAGATCGGCGATGCTGTTGACGCCGCCGCCATTGCGCGCGACCAGCGCTTCGGCCGCGGCGATATCCTCGAGGATCCAGAACAGCTCGACATCCATGCCCTGGCTGATCGCCGTCGCGGCGCCGGTCGAGCCGACTTCGCCCAATTGCACGTCGCCCGACGCCATGGCGCGGATGACGTCGCCCCCGCCGCCGAACTGACGCCAGTTGATCTTGAAGCCGGTCGCCTTTTCGATCTCCTGGCTCTGCTGCACCCAGCGCCAGGGATTCATCATGTCCTGATAGGCGAAGGTGACCGTTTTCTGCGCCGCTGCGGGCAGCGCGGCGACCGCGGCCACGGTGAACATCAGTGCTGTCAACAAGCGTTTCATGCTCCCTCCTTCGATGAATTGCGGTTGCGCGTGCAGTGACGTAGCGCTTACGCAAGCTGATGCGAGGTGGCCGAGCCGGCGCGAGAGTGCTAAATCGCCGCCAAGGTCTTGCGCAAACAGTCGACCATCGCGTCGATATGCTGCCGCTCCGCGATCAGCGGCGGGGCGATGATCACGCAGTCCCCCGTCGCCTTGACGTGCAGTCCGTTGTCGAAGAGCTCCTTTTGCAGCGCGTGACCGCGCTTGCCCGGCGCGCCAGCGGCATGGATGTCGATCGCCGCCAGCAAGCCGTAGCCACGAATGTCCGAGACGACCGATACGTCCTTGAGCGACCAGAGCGCGTCCAGGAAATACGGCGACAACGCGGCGCCGCGCTCGAACAGACCCTCGTTCTTGTAGATGTCAAGCGTCGCGAGTCCCGCTGCGCACGGCGCGGGGTGGCCGGAATAGGTGTAGCCGTGAAAGAACTCGACTGCCCCGTCGGCCGCCGCGCCCATGATGGTGTCGTGAATGCGCTCGCTGATCGCGACCGCGCCCATCGGTTGCGCGCCGTTGGTGATGCCCTTGGCCATGGTCATCAGGTCCGGGGTGACACCGAAGCTTTGCGCCGCGAAGGCCGATCCGGTGCGGCCGAAGCCGCAGATCACCTCGTCGAAGACGAGAAGAATGCCGTGCGCGTCGCAGATGTCCCGCAGCCGCTGGAGGTAGCCCTTCGGCGGGACCAGGCAGCCGGTCGAGCCGGCGATCGGCTCGACGAAGCAAGCGGCGATATTCTCGGCGCCGTACAGGTTGACGAAGCGCATCAGGTCTTCGGCCAGCTCGACACCCTGGCTGCCCTCGCCGCGGACGAAAAAGTTTTCCTTGATGTGCGTGTGACGCATGTGCGCGATGCCGGGCAGCGTCGGGCCGAACTTGCGCCGATTGTTGACCATGCCGGCCAGCGAAATGCCGCCGAAATTGACACCGTGGTATGCGCGCTCGCGGGAGACGAACATGTTGCGGCCGCCTTGTCCGCGTGCATGGTGATAGGCGAGCGCCACCTTCATTGCCGTGTCGACCGCCTCGGAGCCGGAATTGACGAAGAAAATCCGGTTCAGGTCGCCGGGGGTCAGCTCGGCCACGCGGGTGGCGAGCTCGAACTGCTTGGGATGGCCGCGGGTAAAGGGCGCGATGAAATCCAGCTCGCGCAATTGGGCACCGACCGCGTCCGCGATTTCCTTGCGGCCGTGGCCCGCATTGACGCAGAACAGGCCCGACGACCCGTCGAGTATCTTAGCTCCCTGGTCGCTCCATAAGTACATTCCCTCGGCGCGAACGACCATCTTCGGGTCATGCTTGAAGTCGCGATTCGGGGTGAACGGCATCCAGAGCTCGTCCATCGAGATCTGGAGGGGTGCGACCTGTTCGCGGAGCGTAGTTTCGGCGTGGCCCATGCGATTTTCTCCTTGACTGCGAGGCGAGCGACTTCGATCCATCGGCGGCCGGGGTCA
>DASZZK010000444.1:0-8851 GCA_035544975.1 Casimicrobiaceae bacterium
CGTTGGCGCCGTAGATCATCCAATGCTTTTTATCGTTCACGAGGTCCCCCATTCCTTCCACGATCTGGGCTTCCAAATGCCCGTCGCGAATGCTTGTCGTCGTGCCGCGTATTATCGATAGGCGCTCGCGGTTGGCAACCGGCGTACGATACTCCAAAGATGCAGTTTCCCACCCGGTTTCCCATTCAGTTTCCCATCCGGCATTCGATCTCAGCCGTTCCGCGCGCGCACACGGCGCTACCAGACCGCTGATGTCGCGACCGGCACACATGCCGTTTTCGGCGATCCTGATGATCGTCGCTGCCACGGCGTGCTTCACGACGCTGGATGTCAGCGTCAAGTACCTGAGCCAGCGCTATCCGGTGCCGCTGCTGGTCTGGGCGCGCTGGGGCATGCAGGTGCTGGTGATGGCCGCGGTTCTCGGCCCCACCATGCGCTGGGGGCTGGTGCGCACCGCGCGGCGGAAGATGCACCTGGTGCGCGGCATCGTGTTGATCGCGTCGTCGCTCAGCTTTTTTTTGGCGCTTAAATTTCTGCCCCTTGCCGAGGCGACCGCGCTCAACTATTCGACGCCGATGATCGTCACCCTGATGGCGGCGACGTTCCTTCAGGAGCGCATTACGGTTCCGCGCTGGGCGTTCGTGATCGCGGGCTTCATCGGCATGCTGTTGATCGTTCGTCCCGGTAGCGAGATGCTGACGCCCGCGTCGCTGCTGGCGCTCGCCTCCGCGGCGCTGTACGCGACGTTCCAGATACTGACGCGCAAGCTGGCAGGCGAAAACTCGATGGTGCTGCTTTTTTTCCCGGCACTGGTGGGCACGCTGCTCATGTCGGCGCTGGTCCCGTTCTTGCATTACGACACCTGGTTCCCGGTCGCCGACGTCGCGATGTTCGTGGTCATCGGCGCGATCGGCACGGTGGGGCATTTTCTTTTCATCCTCGCCTTTCAACGCGCGTCGGTCTCGGCGATCGCCCCCTTCACCTACATGCAATTGCTGTGGTCGACGCTGGCAGGATGGCTGGTGTTCGGGACGTTTCCGGACGCGTGGGCGCTCGCCGGAATCGTCACCATTGCCGGTAGCGGAGTGGTGCTGACATGGTACGAACGCTGGCGGGCCAGCTTGCCGGCCTCGGAGCCGACCGCGGTCGACTGAGGTAGAATGCGAGCAGTTTCCTAAAGACAAGACCGAGAAAAACTGCCGCCCGGATCGGCGATGAAGATAGCGCCTTTTCGTTCGCGGTCGGTGCCTGGCCGCGGACCGCCGAGCCGAAAGCGTTTCCCGAAAGGATGATCATGAGCACGGACAAGCCGCGAATTGGCTTCGTTGGCCTGGGACTGATGGGCCATGGCATGGCCAAGAACCTGGTCGCCAAAGGGTTTCCGCTGACGGTGCGTTTGCACAAGAATCGCAAGCCCGCGGAAGACATTCTTGCCGCGGGCGCAAAGGAAGTGAAGACCTACGCCGAGCTCACGCGCGCATCGGATATCGTGATTCTTTGCGTGACCGGGTCGCCGCAGATCGAGGAGATCGTCTACGGCGAGAGTGGCATCCTGAGTGCGGCGCGAGACGGACTGGTAGTGGTCGATACGTCGACCGCCGAGCCCTCGTCGACGGCGAAAGTCCGCGACGATCTGGCCAAAAAGGGCACCAAGTACGTCGACGCGCCGCTCGCCCGGACACCCAAGGAAGCCGAGGAAGGCCGGCTCAACACCATGGTCGGGGCCGACGAGGCGACGTTCGCGCAGTTGAAGCCGGTTCTCTCCGCGTACTGTGAAAACGTCGTCCACGTCGGTGGACCGGGTCACGGCCACATGGTCAAGCTGGTCAACAATTTCATCGCCATGTCGATCGCGACCGCGACCGCCGAGGCATGCGCGGCGTGCGCCAAGGCTGGCGTGTCGATCAGGAAGCTGCACGAGGTCGTTTCCGCCGGCGGCGTCAATTCCGGAATTTTTCAGATGATGGTCGGCAAGATGCTCGAGAGCGGCGACTTGAGCGGGCTCAAGTTCACGCTTTCGAATGCGATGAAGGATCTGCGCTACTACACGCACTTCGTCGAGGCGCTGCCGTCGCCGGCGATCATCGGCGAGGCGGTGCATCAAAGCATGGTCAACGCCAATCTTCTGGGCTTCGGCGACAAGTACGTCGCGTCGCTGCTCGAGGCGCAGGAAAAACTTGGTGGCGTGAACATCGTGCGGCAATAGCGCCGCACGAACAGCTTCACCGATGGCGCGCCAACAGCAATTCGCGGGAGAACGATCGATGGCGACGGCTGGCCCCTCGCTCTGGGAAAATCCGCTTCAAACCGACGGTTTCGAGTTCGTCGAATACGCCGCGCCCGACCCCGCGGCGCTCGGCGTGCTGTTCGAGCAAATGGGTTTCAGCGCGATCGCCAAGCACCGCTCGAAAAATGTGCTGCTGTACCGCCAGGGCGACATCAACTTCATCGTCAACGCCGAGAAGGACAGCTTTGCCCAGGGTTTCGCGCGCGTGCACGGCCCGTCGATCTGCGCGATGGCGTTTCGGGTCAAGGATGCCGCACACGCCTACAACACGCTCATCGACCAGGGCGCATGGGGAGTGGAAGCGCATCCGGGGCCGATGGAGCTCAGCATTCCGGCGATTAAGGGCATCGGCGATTCGCTGATCTATCTCGTCGACCGCTATCCAGGCAAAGGCAGCGGCGTTTCGATTTACGACATCGACTTCGTCGCTTTTCCCGGGGTCGATCAGCATCCCCAAGGCGCGGGGCTGGTCGCTATCGATCACCTGACGCACAATGTCCATCGCGGCCGGATGGAAGAATGGGCGAGCTTCTACGAGCGCCTGTTCAATTTCCGCGAGGTTCGCTACTTCGACATCGAAGGCAAGCTGACGGGCTTGAAGAGCAAGGCGATGACCAGCCCCTGCGGCAAGATCCGCATTCCCATCAACGAAAGCTCGGACGACAAGAGCCAGATCCAGGAATACCTGGTCGCCTATCGCGGCGAAGGCATCCAGCATATCGCGCTCGCCGCGCGTGACATTTACGCGACGGTCGCCATGCTGCGCGAGCGCAAGGTCGCGTTCCAGGACACGCCGGACACCTACTACGAGGCGCTTGGCAACCGCCTTCCCGGTCACAAGGAAGACCCGCAAAGGCTCAAAGCGCAGCGCATACTGCTCGATGGCGCGCCGGCCGAGGATGAAATGCTGCTGCAGATTTTCACGTCGACGGTGATCGGCCCGATCTTTTTCGAAATCATTCAGCGCAAGGGAAACGAAGGCTTCGGTGAGGGAAACTTTCGAGCGCTGTTCGAATCGATCGAGTTGGACCAGATTCGTCGCGGCGTGCTCGAGGACAAGCCGGATAAGAGACCCGCGGAATAACGCGGCAATCGCGGCACAATGCGCCGGCGCGAGGCGCCTCGCACGGCGCTTTAGCTCACCAGGATCTGCCAAATAGAATTCGCCTGTCCGTGGCCACCACTTCAGTGCTCTCTCCCCTCGGTTTCGCCCTGCTGCGGCGGCTTTCCGACGGACAGCTCCATTCGGGCGAAGCGCTTGCCGCGGCGACCGGCGTGACGCGTGCGCGCGTCTCGCAAATCCTCCGGGCCTCGGAAACGGCGGGCTTCACCCTCGAGCGCGTTCGCGGCGTCGGCTATCGCCTGGTCGATCCGGTGCCTTTCCTCGATCGCGACGCGATCGTCGCCGCGCTAGGAACGGCGGGCAGGCGGCTGAAGATCGAGGTCGCCGACAGCGTCGATTCGACCAGCAGCGAATTACTGCGCCGCGCCGCACGCCAGGATGTAGACGCCCAAGTGCTGGTCGCCGAGTGGCAGACCGCGGGCCGTGGTCGTCGCGGCCGTGGATGGACCGCGGTCCCCGGCGGCAGTCTCACGTTTTCCCTTGGCTGGCGCTCCGAGCAGGGCGCCGGGTATCTCGCCGGGCTGTCGCTTGCGGTCGGGGTCGCACTGGGGCGCGCGCTGGACGCGGCCGGGTTCAAGGATATACAACTCAAATGGCCCAATGACCTGGTCCATCGTCACTGCAAAATCGGCGGTATTCTGATCGAGATATCCGGTGACGCGCTCGGGCCCGCGCTGGCGATCATCGGGGTCGGCTTGAATGTGCGACTGCCCAAGAAGGCGCGCCACGATATCGCGCAGCCGGTCACCGATCTGGCGGCCATCGACCGCGAACGTGCGCTCGACCGCAATCGCCTCTTGGCCTTCATTCTCGCCGAGCTCACCGCAGTTCTGGAACGCTACGCGCGCGAAGGCCTTGCGCCCTTTGTCGCCGAGTGGCAGCGCCGGCATGCGCTGCAGAAAAAGCCGGTGCGGGTCGTGCTGCCTGACGGAAGCGTCGCCGCCGGCGAGGTCGTCGGCGTTGACGCAAGCGGCGCATTGGTGCTCGATCAGCGGGGTCGGCGCATAAGGTTCGTCAGCGGCGAAGTGTCGCTCAGGCGTGGCTGATCCCGACGCGGCATGCTATTGCTTCTCGATTCCGGCCACAGCCGGCTGGCCTGGGGGCTCGCGAGCGAGCACGGCTGGGTCGCGCAGGGCGAAGTACGCAACCAGGATATCGGCACGCTGGCCTTGCGAGAGTGGCAGAACCTGCCGCGGCCGGCGCGGGTGATCGGCGTCAACGTTGCAGGCGAGGCCACACGCGTTCGTGTCGAAGCGCAACTGCTGCGCTGGCGAACGATGCCGGACTGGCTGATCGCCTCCGAATACGCGGCCGGCGTGACCAACCGTTACGCGCTTCCGTCGCAGCTCGGCGCGGATCGCTGGGCGGCGATGGTCGCAGCCCGTCAGCGCGTGGTCGCGGACCTCTTTCCCTCGCCATGCGTGGTGGTCACCGCCCGCACCGCGTTGTCCATCGACGCGCTCGACGGCGACGGCGTTTTTCGCGGCGGGGTGATTCTTCCCGGACCCAATCTGATGCTGCAGGCGCTGGCTGCGAACACACCCAATCTGAAGATGCCGCCGGGGCGCTACCATGATTTTCCGGTGACCAACGCGGATGCTATGTTCTCCGGCGTCATACAGTCGATCTGTGGCGCGGTCGAGCGAATGCGCGCACGGCTTGCCACCGCCGACGCGCCGACGAAGTGTTTCTTGAGTGGCGGCGCCGCGGCGGACATCGCGCCGCACCTGACAGAGCCGGTCGACGTCGTGGATAATCTGGTGCTCGAGGGCGTCCTGGCCTTGGCAATTCAGACATGAGAACGCTCGTCTACCTGCTGCTGCTCGCCAATCTCACGCTGTTCGGCTACATCAGGCTCGACAGCGCCGGTGTCGGCGAGGGCGCGCGCCTTTCACAGCAGGTGCAGCCGGACAAGATCAAGCTGCTGACGCCGCAGCAGGTGGCAGCGCTGGGTCCGGCAAAGGTGGCCTCGCTGGCCGATGTGTGCGTCGAGTGGGGACCGATGTCCGACGCCGACCGGGCGCGGGCGCAGGCGCGGCTCGAGCCGCTCGATCTGGGCAAGCTGGTAACGCAGAGAAAGGTCGAAGTGATTGCCAACTACTGGGTGTTCATTCCGCCGTTGGCGAACAAGGCCGCGGTCGACGATCGGGTCGCCGAACTTAAAACCCAGGGAGTGCGCGATATTCTTCCGGTCGAGCTCGGCCCGCAGCGGCTGGCCATTTCGCTCGGCGTCTTTCGCACCGAGGAGGCCGCGCAGGCGCGGCTGGAGGCGCTCCGGGCCCAGGGCGTCAAGACGGCAAAGGTAGGGCCCCGCGCCCAGTCGGTGCAGCAGACCGTGCTGGTGGTGCGCGACCCCCCGGCCCAGGCCATGGCGCGGCTCAAGGAAATGCAGAGTGATTTTCAGGGCACCGAAATCAGGGTAGGGTCGTGCGAACGGCCAGCTTAAGCGACGTTTCCGCCGTGTCGCCCGCGCGGGATATCCGGCAGGCGACGACGACCGATGACATCGAGCGTGCCCGCGCGCTCTTTGTCGAATACGCGCAATGGCTCAAGGTCGATCTTTGCTTTCAAGGATTCGCCGAAGAGCTGAAGACGCTGCCCGGTGCGTATGCGCCGCCTCGCGGCAGGCTGCTGCTCGCGGGAACGGCCCATGACGCGTTCGCCTGCATCGCGCTGCGGCCGCTGGACAGCGGCGGGATAGCCGAGGTCAAGCGCTTGTACGTGCGGCCCGCGCATCGCGGCGAGCGCTGGGGCTATCGCCTGGCGGAGGAGCTGATCGCCGAGGCGCGCGCAATCGGCTATCGCGAGCTCAAGCTCGACACGCTGGAATGGATGACGCCGGCGCGTGCGCTTTATGCGAGCCTCGGTTTTCGTGAATGCGGCGCGTACTACGACAACCCGCTCGCCGGCGTTGTGTACATGAGGCTCGAGTTGAAGTGATGCGGGGGCCGCGACGCCTGCCGGGCCCCGAAACGACGGACTCGGCCGCGCAGCTGCAATGTTGCTGAGCAAGGCCGAAACCGACGCGATCACAGCGAGAGCGGTTGAGCTCGAAGCGCGGATCGGCGTGCAGGTGATCGCCGCGATTGCGGCCAAGGCGGACGCTCACGTCGAACTGCCGTGGAAGGCGTTCGCACTCGGCACGGTGCTCGGCGGGCTGGCGATGGTCGTCGCCGATGCGGCGCGGCCGCAATGGCTTACCGCGAACGCCACCCTGATCAACACGGTAAGCATCCTGAGCGCGGGCGGCGCGAGCGCCTTGCTGGCGGTTTTCGTTCCCGCGTACGCGCGACTCTTTCTACGCCCGGCCCGGCGCGATGCCGAAGTGCGCCGCTATGCCGAGGCACTGTTTCTGCGCCACGAGCTGTTCAAGACCCGCGAGCGCAACGGCGTTCTGATTCTGGTCAGTTGTTTCGAGCGCAAGGTGGAGATTCTCGCCGACACAGGCTTGCACCGATCTGTAAGCGAGGCCGAGCGGCGGCCGGTCATTGCCCGCATGACGCCGCTCTTACGCGAGCGACGCTTCGCCGAAGCCTTGCAGGAAGGCCTGGAGACAACCGAGGAGCTGCTCGCCGCCAAGGGATTGAAGGCGAGGAAGGGGGCGGAGAACGAACTACCCGATCGCCCCATCGACGAAAGCGGCAGCCCATGAGCGCCGCCTGCCGCGCGATGGTGCTGGCGAGGTGGACTCTGTTCGTGCCGGCGCTCGTCTTTCCTGCGTTCGCCGCCGCGGCGGCGGAGGTTCCCTACCTCACCGGACGCGTCGTCGACAATGCCGAAATTCTCAAACCCGCGACACGCGAGCGGCTGACTGCGACACTAAAGGCGCACGAACAGGCGACGGGAAACCAGATCGCCGTCCTCACCACAGCGACGATCAACGGACAATCCGTCGAGGAGTACGCAACCAAGGTGTTCGAGAGCTGGAAGCTGGGACAGAAAGCGGCCAACAACGGCGTCCTCGTGCTCGTCGTTCCGCAGGACCGCAAGATGCGCATCGAGGTCGGCTACGGATTGGAAGGCACGCTGACCGACGTCGCCTCGAGCCGGATCGTTCGCAACGTGATGACGCCGCGCTTCAAGGCCGGCGACTACGATCAGGGAATCGAGCTGGGTGTGGCAGCTATCGTCGCTCAGCTCGAAGGCCGGGGCGACGTTACCTCGGCGGCAAATGCCGTTTCGCCGGAGGAGGACAGCGGCAGCGGGCAGATGCACTTCAACGAGCTGAATCTCGCCTGGCCGGAGCGAATCCTGCTCGGCGCTTTCATCTTCGGCATCATCGGCCTGTTCACCTTCATCGGCATCATGACGCCCGGCGTGGGCTGGTTTCTCTACGTTTTTCTGATCCCGTTCTGGGCGATGTTTCCCCTCATCATCATCGGCACGCGGGCAACGATGTATCTGCTCGGCACCTATGTCATCGGCTATCCGATCGCCAAGCTGATCCTGTCTCGGACCGCCTGGTATCGGAAGGCGGCGACCGATCTGAAGACCAAGGGGACCGCGAGCGTGGGCGGCTTTGTCATGAGCAGCTCCGGCAGCACGTCCGGAGGATCCTCATCGGGCGGCGGTGGAGGAGGCTTCTCCGGCGGCGGCGGAAGCTCAGGCGGCGGCGGCAGCTCGGGGAGCTGGTAGGACGGAAAATCTGCGAGCTCAGCCCGAAACGCGTGCGCTCACTGCGAAGTGTCGCGCGGTCGGTCCCGTCGCCGCCGGCGTCTCGATGCGCACGTCGCGGTACCCGGCATCGCCGAGCAGCGTGCTGATCTGCTCCTCGTCGTACCAGGTCATCATCATCGTTTCATCCTCGCGCGCGACAATCCGGCTACGATCGCGCCGTTCGTAGCGACTTTGGGTGCGAATCCGGCGTTTCTGGATATCGACCACCCGTTCCGAGCGGCACGCTAGCTGCGTGCCGTCGGCAAGCATCGCGTGGCGAACTTCGATCACTGCGGCGCCGGGCGGATGCTCGGCCTGATCGGGAATCGACAGGCCCAGCAATAGCAGTCCCGGCTCGATCAAATGCGCGCGTATGCGCAGCAAGGCATCGATCGCGGCGTGCCTTCCGGTCAGCAACTGAAACGAGCCTCCCGCGATAAATGCCGCGCAATAGCGAAAGGGCAGGTTGAGCGCGGTGATGTCCTGTCGAAAGAGCTGGGTGTCGCGACCCGCCGAAGCAAGGCGCGCGGCGCAGCTCGCGATCATGGGCTCGGAAACGTCGACGCCATGCACGCTGAAGCCAGCTTCGAGAAGCGGGACCAGCATCCGCCCCGACCCCGACATCGGCTCGAGTACGGTGCCGGCATCGCGCGGTAGGCTCGCGGCATACCAGGCGACTTCCTCGTCCGTGGCCCGCAGCCTGTCGGCATCGTGGAAAAGCGCGGCCAGCGGCCCGCAATGCGATGTGGACGGAAGGGGACTCCCTGTCATGCCGAGGCGCGGAT
>DASZZK010000445.1:0-9985 GCA_035544975.1 Casimicrobiaceae bacterium
CGGCACACTGCTCGAGCACTTTCTTGCGAACGAAAACGAATCCCATCCCGGGCGGGCCCTCGATACATTTCCCCGAGGCGGCGATGAGCGCGTCGAACGGGATTTTTTTGGCGTCGACCGGGATGGCGCCGAAGGAGCTCATGGCGTCGACGATAAGGCTTCTACCCCGCCTCGCGACGACGTCGGCGATTTCCGGCAGCGGATTCAAGATGCCGGTCGATGTCTCGCAGTGAATCAGGCCGACGTGGGTGATCGACGCGTCGGCGTCGAGCAATCGCGCGACGTCCGCCGCAGTCGTCTGCACATCGTCGGCGGTCTCGAAAGTCGACAGCCTGCGGCCCATCATTTCGGTAAGCCGCGCCAGCCGCTTGCCGTACGCGCCGTTGATCAGCACCAGCACGTGACCGTCGCGCGGCACCAGCGTGTTCACGGCGCCCTCTACCGAAAAGGTGCCGCTGCCTTGCATCGGGACGCAGACGTGCGTTTCGCTGCCATTGATGATCGCGGTCAGCCGCTCGCGGACGCGCGCCGTCACGGCATTGAAGTTCGCGTCCCACGAGCCCCAGTCGCGCAGCATTGCCGCCTTGGTGGTCAGCGTGGTCGTCAGCGGGCCCGGGGTCAGCAGAATGGGATCGCGATCGCAATTGCTCATAGATTATCTCCGTGGCCGTAGGTCAGACAGTCACCGGCTTTCGCCATGCCTGCGTGCGTGTCAGAAGCAGGCGGGTGATCACTGCGTAGAGAATGCATACCGTCGTCGATGCGGCGACGATCAGCGTCGCCATCGCCGCGGCCGGGCCGATCTCGCCGGCCTCGTCGAGCGACAGGATCGCCACCGACGCGAGTTGCGTCTGCGGCGAGTACAGAAACACGACCGCCGAAATGGTCACCATCGCATTCACGAACAGATAGCGGCCAATGTCGAGGATCGCCGGCAGGCAGACCGGAACGGTGACGCGGAAGAAGGTCTTGTAGAAGGGCACCTTCAACGATGCCGACACCGCCTCGAACTCGTTGTCGAGTGCCTTGAGCGCGGTTACGGCGGTCAGATGGCTGGAAGTGTAGTAATGGATGATCGTCGACAACACCAGGATGGTCATGCCGTGGTAGAGCCAGTTGAGCGGATTGTCGGGGTGGTTGAAAAATAAAATGTAGCCGAGCCCAAGCACCATCCCCGGCACGGCCATCGGAATCGCCGCGAGCAGCCTGAAAAGCGCCCGCAGCGTGTTCATGCCGCGCGTTTTCTCGACCAGGTACGCGGCGCCGAAAATAAGCATCGTGCCAACCACCGCCGTCAACAGCGCCATTTTGAGACTGTTGAAAAACGAGACGATCACGCCGCCGTCGACGAGCCCGAACGTGTAATGGCGAAGGCTGAACGACTTGTCATACGGCCACAGCTTGATGAACGACGTGTAGATCGCCATGCCCAGCACCGCCAGCAACAGGAGGCAAACGACGACGCAGTAGGCGAACATCAGCGTATCGAACCACGTCTTCGGCTTCGGCGCATATGGAACCGCGCGGGCCGAGAATTGCGATTGCTGCTTGCCCTGCATGATCCAGTCGACGACGAACGCGAACACTACCGGCAGCAGCAGCAGCAGGCTGACGACAGCGCCGCGGTTGAAGTTCTGTTGGCCGATGACCTGCTTGTAGATATCGACCGCCAGGACGTTGAAATTGCCGCCGATGATCTTCGGGATGCCGAAATCGCTGACGGTATAGGAAAACACCACCATCGCCGCGCTGACCAGGCCGTACTTGGCGCCGGGTAGCGTGATGGTCAGGAACTTGCGCAGCGTGCGCGTGCCCAGCGATTCGGCAGCCTCGTACAGGCGGCCGTCGGCGAGAAGCAGCGCCGTCAGGACGATCATCAGCGCATGCGGAAACGTCGCGTACACGGAGCTGATGATGATGCCGAGCGGTCCGTAGACCTGCTTGCCGCCCAGCAATGCCTTCAGCACGCCTTGGTTGCCGAACCACTGGATGAACGAGATCGCGGACAGCAGCGACGGGGCGAGAATGGGAGTGAGCGCGATGACGCGGAACATGCCCTTCCCCGGCATGCAGCTTCGCGTCAACGCGTAGGCGAAGGTGAAGGCGAGCGGGATCGTGATCGCCGTCACCGCAAGCGCCACCCACACGGTGTTCGATATCGATTGCCGTAGCGACGGCGTGGCGAGGTACTCGCGAAACTGGAGCAGGCCGACGAACGCGCCGTTACGGTCCTCGACGCTCTTGACCAGAATCATGAAGAGCGGCGCCAGCAGAAAAACCACCAGCACCGCGCACACGGCGACGAGGAGACCCTGTCCGAGCCTGTCGTGCCAATGCGCCAGTGGCCTGATGCGATGGCCGGTGATTGCCGCCGGTGCGAGGACGGTGCTCATCGGCGACGCGCGCTTAAGCCAGGACCCGCATGCACTCGGGAGGCAGCGCTACGTCGAGCGTCGAACCTTCGGAGAGCGCCATCTCGTCGGTATCGTGGCGCGAGATGTTGATCAGCAGCGGCTGTCCCTCGGCGCCGGAGACCGTGACCGTCACCAGGCAGAACGCGCCCAGAAACTCGATCTTGGTCACCTGGCTCCGCGCGCGGTTCGGCAGCGTTGCGGCACCGTCAACCACCACATCCTCGGGTCGCAGGTAGAGCTTGACGGCGGTACCTGGCGCGATCCCGGCGTCGCACGACGCGCAGTCGAGCACCAGATTGCCGATGCGAAAGCGCCCCGCTCCTTCCGCGACTGCAGAGAGCACGTTCACCTTGCCCACGAAATCGGCGACGAACGCCGATGCGGGCTCGCGATAGATTTGCTGCGGCGTTCCGATCTGCTCGATCGAGCCCCGGTTCATCACCACCACCCGGTCTGCCATCGACAGCGCTTCTTCCTGATCGTGCGTCACCATGATCGTCGTCACGCCAAGGCGCCGCTGCAGCGATCGGATTTCGCCGCGCAGCCGCAGACGCTCGAGAGCGTCGAGCGCCGATAATGGCTCGTCGAGCAAAAGCAATCCCGGCGCCGTCGCCAGCGCCCGCGCGAGGGCGATGCGCTGCTGCTGACCACCGGATAGCTGCCCAGGATATTTCGGGGCTTCGTTGGGGAGGCCGATCAGTTTCAGCAGTTCCACGACGCGGCGTTTGATCTCGTCCTGGCCCTTGCGCCGGTTGACCAGACCGTAGGCGACGTTGTCGAAGATCGTCAGGTTGGGGAACAGCGCGTAAGACTGGAACACGATGCCGTAATCGCGGTCGATCGCCGGCAGACGCGAGATGTCGCGCCCGTCCTGAACGATAACGCCCCTATCCTGCGTCTCCAGTCCAGCGATGATGCGCAGGAGCGTCGTCTTGCCGCAGCCCGAAGGCCCAAGGAAGGTCACCAGCTCGCCGCGATCGATCGCGAGCGCGATTTCCTCGAGCGCCGTGAACCGGCCGAATGTTTTTCGAACGCCGGCCAGCTTGAGATACGGATTCCCTGTCGACTCGGCTTGCGGCACCTGCGCTCCTCGGGATCGCGCCGGACGCAGTATGCCGGT
Organism: Casimicrobiaceae bacterium; assembly: GCA_035544975.1. Taxonomy (GTDB): domain Bacteria; phylum Pseudomonadota; class Gammaproteobacteria; order Burkholderiales; family Casimicrobiaceae; genus PALSA-1003. The sequence goes on from DASZZK010000445.1 coordinate 3,535, forward strand.
CCGAATGGCAGGAACTGCGCCCCGGCGCGGGGCGCCGGCTCATCCGCTTACTTGGGCTCCGCCTTCGCGTTGTAGCGCTTGTTCCATTCGTCGAGAATCCTGTCGCGATTCTTCGCCGCCCACGCGAAGTCGTTCTTCACCAGCCGCTTTTCGTAGTCCGCGGGAATGTTGGGCAATGGTTGAGCGATCCCCGGAATGGCAACGATCGCGTAGTTCTTTGCGTACAGCGCCGCGGCCTCCCGCGACGACGACCAGTCGGCGAACTTCTTCGCCGCCTCGAGCTTCTTCGTGCCCTTCATGATGCCGACCGCTTCGAGGTCCCAGCCCAGGCCCTCCGTCGGGAAGATCAGATCGATCGGCGCGCCCGACGCCTTGGTGGTGCTGGCGCGGTACTCGAACGCGATGCCGATCGGGAACTCACCGGCGCCAGCCTGACGGCAGGGCTTGGAGCCCGAATGGGTGTACTGGGCGATGTTCTCGTGCAGCGCGTCCATGTACTTCCATGCATCTGCCTCGCCCCACATCTGCAGCCACGCCGCTACATCGAGAAAGCCGGTGCCGCTCGACGCCGGATGCGGCATCACGATCTTGCCCTTGTACACCGGCTTGGTCAGGTCCTTCCAGGTCGCGGGCTTCGGCAGGTTCTGCTTGGCCGCCTCGACGGTGTTGAAGCAGATCGTCGCACCCCACACGTCCATGCCGAACCACATCGGCGGGTTGCGCGAGTCCCGGTACTGCGGGCTGATCGCCGCCAGGTTGGCCGGGGCGTACGGCTGCAGCATGCCGTCGAGATCCAGCACCACGAGGCTGGTCGCGGCAAGGCCCATCACGATATCGGCCTGTGGATTGGCCTTCTCGGCCATCAACTTGGCCGTGATCACCCCGGTCGAGTCGCGTACCCATTTGAGCTCGATATCCGGATAAACCTTGTTGAACCCCTCTTGATACGCCTTGATCTGGTCGGTCTCGATCGCGGTGTAAACCAGAAGCTCCGTTTTTTGCGCCGCCGCGGACGTCACCCATAGCGCCGCCCCCGCCGCGACGATCATCGCAATGCTCCGCCACCCTTTGCTTACCGCGAATTGCATGATTCACTCCCGTGTCGTGGTGATTGTCGAACAAACTGAAAAATCCTACGCCCGTCGCGCTGTGCGGGCAAATGGCCATGATCGACGAAAAGCCGATGCCGCACCTAGCGTTTTAGCTTAAGCGATGCCGATTGCAGATTGTTGACAAACTACACCGCCGTCGATCCAATCGCAAGCCGACTATCATGCGACACGCGTGAGCGGGCGCGCGGCTGCATCTCGACCTCCGGACTGCATCTGCTTCAGATACCACCGGATGAAGGCGTCCACATTGTATTCCTTGCGCTGCGATAGCGGCCCCGGCTGGTAGCCGATGGAATCGACGCCTTTCTGCTGCCACTTGCAAATCTCCCAGTCCTGCTCGTTGGTGAGTTGCCAGAACGGCAGCAACTGGTCGAGCCGGTAGTCCTCGCCTTCGCGCGCATCGTCACGCACCAGCCAGTAGGCGCGAAGTCTGGTTGTCCGCGGACCCGTCGGCAATAGCCGCGCCGCGACCGCGTGGTCGCAGCTCGCGTGTACCCAGAAATTCGGCATGCTGCGCATCCGCAGCACGCCGACGTCCGCGTCCCGGTAATCGCCCATCAGCGGCGCGACCCGCCGGCCGTCCATCGACTCGGTGTCGAAGCCCTCGGCCAGTACGGTGCGATCAGCGGCGAACCACAGATCGTGATCGGGGTCCGGGAACGGCGCCAGGCCGCCGTGCGTGTGCGTGATCGCAATGCCTTGCGAGGCCCATTTCGATTGTGTCCGCTCGACCGCGGCCGCCATTTTCTGCCGGATCGCCTCGCTCGCATACGCCTCCTCGTAGACGTCGAAGTTCGCCTTGACGTATTGCGGGTGGCGGCCGACACAGTGGAAGCACTCCCGGTTGTTCTCCCACACGAGTTTCCAGTTCGATTCCACATCGTAGTCCGTGATCGTGGCGATCTTCGCGCGGTCGAAACCCTGCGGCCGCGCGGCCGCCTCGAACCTCGCGCGCAGCGGTCCAAAGTCCGGAGGGGCTTCGGCGAGCGACACGTAGATCAGCCCGGCGCAGACCTCGGCGTGGAGTCGCCGCAAGCTCAGCGCCGATTTGTCAACGCCGTCGTGCATCCCCTGGCAGGCGATGAGATCGCCCTGGCGCGAGTAGGTCCAGCTGTGATACGGGCAAACAATCGCGCGGACATGGCCGGTATCGGTGCGGCAGAGCTGCGTGCCGCGGTGGCGACAGACGTTGTGGAACGCGCGCACCTCGCCCTGGTCATCGCGAATCACCAGCACCGGAGTGGAATCGACGGTGAACGTCAGGAAGTCGCCGGGTTTGGGCATCTCGAAGGCAAACCCCGCGAACAGCCAACCTTCGTACCAGATCTTCTGCATCTCGAGTGCGTAGAGCGCATCGTTGTGATAGAACGCGCGCGGCAGGCCGTGACCTTCGCGGCGCGAGCCAAGAAGGGTGTCGAGTTCGGGGGCCAACGGGGACATGACGGGCTCCTGACGGTATGGATGCGGGTGCGGGCAAAAAAGCAACGCCGAGCTGGCAGCACTCAGGCAAGAATGGCTTTGCGCTCGGAATCGTATAGCGGCCGCGTGTGGCGCAGCGCCGGGTAGCGCACGCCCATCACTTCAACCGCGTAATCGGAATGCGCGGGCTCGTCGGCTGCAATGTAAGCACAGAGTATATTGCGGCCCACCGTATAGCCGTAGCCTGCGCTGGTGACGCGGCCGAGCATGCGTTCGCCAGCGAGCACGATTTCGCCGCCAAACATGTTGATCTCACCGGGTGCAGTAAACCACGTGAGCTTCTGCTGCGGCCCCACGGCCCTTACGTCGGCCAGCGCCGCCCGCGCCAGGTAAGGGCCCTTGTCCCGGGCAACGCAAAAGCCCAGCCCGGCCTCGTACGGATTGTAATCCGGCGTGATGTCCGCACCCCAGACGAGATAATGCTTCTCGAGGCGCAGGCTGTTGATCGCGCGGTAGCCGGCATTGGCGATGCCGTGGCGCTCACCGGCGGCCCACAAGCGCTCGTACAGGTACAGCGCGTACTCGACCGGAACATGCAGTTCGTATCCCTGCTCGCCCAGATAGGTCACCCGCAACGCGAGCACCGGCGCGTAGCCGACATCGATCTCGCGCGCGCTCATGTAGGGGAACCGCTCGTTGTCGAGCGGCGCCGTGCAGAGCTCCCCGAGCACCTCGCGCGACCGCGGGCCGCACAGGTTGAGCACCGCTTTCGCCGATGTGTGCTCGACGATTTCGACGCTGCCGTCGGCAGGCAGGCACCGCTCGACCGTCGATCGATCGCGCACACCCAACGCACTGCCGGTGATGAAATAGAAGCGGTCTTCGCCGAGCCGCGTGATGGTCACGTCGGCCTCGATGCCGCCGCGCTCGTTGCATAGCTGCGTATACACGATGGTGCCGACCGCGCGGTCTAGATCGTTGACGGCCAGCGTCTGCAGCAATGCCAGCGCACCCGGGCCGCGCACTTCGTACTTGGAGAACGAGCTCATGTCGATCAAGGCGACGCGTTCCCGGACTGCGCGGTGCTCGACGCCGACCGCGTCGAACGCGGCTCCGCGCTCGAACGAGGGTCGCTCGACCGCGGGCGTTCCCTTTGGGGCGAACCAGTTGGGACGCTCCCAGCCGAACTTGTTGCCGTACACTGCGCCCGCGCGGCCGAGGGTTGCATGCAGCGGGCTCCGCCGCGCGTCGCGGCCCGCTTGGGCTTCGTGCGTCGGCCACGCGATCGCGTAGTAGCGCCCGTAGCTCTCAATGGCGCGTTCGTACATGAACTGTCGGGGCGAGTGAGGCGTGCCGAAGCGTCGCACATCGAACGGCCACAGGTCCATGCCAGGGTCGCCGTCAACGATCCAGTTTGCCGTGACCCAACCCGCGCCGCCGGACGCGGCGATCCCGGACGTAAAGCCGCAGCACAGGTAGAAGTTGTCGAGCTCAGGACTCAATCCGATGATCGGCTCGCCATCCGGCGTGATCGGGATCGGGCCGTTGATCAGCTGCCGGATGCCCACTTCGTTCAGCAACGGAATTCGCGCCGACGCCGCTTCGGCAAGCGGCGCAAAACGATCGAAGTCCGGCTGCAGCAATTCCGGGCCGAAATTCTTGGCAATGCCGTCGGTACCCCACGGCAAGGTGTTCGACTCCCAGCCTCCCACGGCGAGCGCACCCGGCTCCGGCTTGACATAGAAATTGCCATCGGGATCGCGCAGCGTAGGCAGATTGTCGGGTATCCGTTCGGTCTTTTCGGTGACCAGATATTGGTGTTCCACCGCACACGCCGGAACCCGCGTGCCAACCATCGCGGCAATCTCGCGTCCCCACATACCGCCGGCGTTGATCACGCATTCCGTTTCGATCTCGCCCTGATCGGTGACGACCGTCGTCACCCGCCGGCCACGTTTCTTGATCCCCGTGGCGGTTACGCCCTGGATAAGCTGCGCGCCGCCGGCGCGTGCGCCCGCGGCGTACGCGTTGGTCAGGCTCGTAGGATCGACGTAGCCGTCGCCCTCGATCCAGGCCGCGCCGACCACACCCGCAGATTCGAGCAAGGGAAAAAGCTCGCGCGCCTGTTGCGACGAGACGAGCTCGACGTGGAAGCCGAAGCCCTTCGCCATCGTCGCCGACCGCTTGAGCTCCTGCCAGCGCGCGGCGGACGAGGCAAGACGCAAGCTGCCCACCCCATGCCACCCGGTCGCTTGCCCCGTTTCGGCCTCCAGCTTGCCGTAGAGCTCGGCCGAATAGCACATCAGTCGCGTGAGGTTGCTGCTGCTGCGCAGCTGGCCGACGAGTCCCGCGGCGTGCCAGGTCGCGCCATGCGTGAGCTGCAGCCGCTCCAGCAACACGACGTCGCGCTCGCCGCGCTTGGTCAGGTGATAAGCAATGCTGCAGCCAATGACGCCGCCGCCGATGATCACGATGCGGCTTGCGCGCGGGACTCCCATGATCAGTGTTCCCGATTCCAGTCCGAGCTCGTCTTGGAAAATCCCAGGACGCCATGGCGCTAGGTGAACCTTTTGCAGATTGTTGACAATCTACACCCGCAGAGGGTCTAATCGCAAGCATGTCCAAGAGCGCATTGAACAGATCGGCACCTTCCCCACCTGCCGCCGCGACGATTGCGCTGGTGCGATCGAACTCGCTGCCCATGCTGGTGCAAAGGGAGCTGGAGCGCATGATACTGGCGGGTGACCTCGCCGCCGGCGCCAAGCTGAATGAAGCCGCGGTCGCGGAGCTCCTGGGTGTCTCGCGGGGTCCCGTGCGCGAAGCGTTTCGCGCGCTCGAGGAGTCGGGTCTGGTGCGGCTGGAAAAGAATCGCGGCGTCTTCGTGCGTCAGATTAGTGTCGAGGAAGCCGACGAAATCTACGAAGTTCGCGCTGCGCTCGACGAATGGGTCGGGCGACGCCTCGCGCGAACCGCGACCGCGGAACAACTCAAGGCATTGCGATCGATCGTCGAGCGCATGGATCGCGCCGCGGCGCAGGACGATGTCGATGCCTATTACCCGCTGAACCTGGACTTTCACGAGCGGCTGGTCACGTTTGCGGGCAACAGGAAGCTTCTCGCGACCTACCAGCGGCTGGTCAACGAGCTCAATCTTTTCCGGCGCCAGACTCTCGCCCAGGACGGGACGCTTCCGATATCCACGCGCGAGCATCGCAACATCGTGGACAAGATCGCCGCCGGTAACGCGGCTGGCGCGGGAAAGGCGCTCCACGAGCATGTGATGGGCAGCAGGGAGCGCATGCATCGCGGCCGCTCCGCGAATTTGCCTGGGACAGCGCCACGACGTCATCTCGCGGTCATCGCGCTGCAACGGGACCGAAGGGCCCGCTAGGTCGTGCAACGCTCCTCGATCACCGTCAATGGCCGCGAATACCGATGGCCGCAGCGACCGGTGGTCGTGGTCTGCGTCGACGGCTGCGAGCCCGATTACATCAGTCAGGCGATCGAGGCCGGCGCCGCACCATTTCTTGGGGGTCTGAACGGACGCGGCACCTGCCTCACCGCCGACTGCGTCGTGCCTTCGTTCACCAATCCGAACAACCTTTCCATCGTCACCGGCACTCCCCCTTCCGTGCACGGAATCTGCGGCAACTATTTCTGGGACGCGGAGGCCGGCGCGGAAGTGATGATGAACGACGCCAAGTATCTGCGCACCGGCACCATCCTGGCGGCGTTCGCTGCTGCCGGCGCCAAGGCGGCGGTGGTCACGGCTAAGGACAAGCTTCGCTCCCTGCTTGGGCACAAGCTCGCCGGCATCTGCTTCTCCTCGGAAAAGGCGCATGAGGCCACACTGGCTGTCAATGGCATCGACGACGTCGTGTCGCTGGTGGGAATGCCGGTTCCATCGGTGTACAGCGCAG
>DASZZK010000446.1:0-6654 GCA_035544975.1 Casimicrobiaceae bacterium
CCGGTCGGCGACTTCACCCACACGTATTCGCCGTCCCTCACGCCACGATCGTTCGCGTCCTTCGGATTGATCTCGACGAAGTTCTCCTGCTGCAGCTCCGCCAGCCACTTATTCGATCGCGTTTCCTCGCCGCCTCCCTCGTACTCGACCAGGCGGCCCGAGGTGAGCACCAGCGGAAAGTTCTTGGCGACCTCGTTCTTGACGTTGTCCTGCTGCACCGACTTATAGAGCGTGGGCAGGCGCCAGAAGGCCTTCTTGTCGTCGTGCGTCGGATATTTCGCGACCATTTCCGGCCGCGGTGAATACAAGGGTTCGCGATGCTGCGGAATGCCGTCGGGGAAATTCCACACGATGGCACGCGCCTTGGCATTGCCGAAGGGATGGCAGCCGTGCTTCATCGCCACCCGCTGGATGCCGCCGGAAAGATCGGTCTTCCAGTTCTTGCCTTCGGCGGCTTTTTTCTCCGCATCGGTCAGATCGTCCCACCAGCCGAGCTTTTTCAGGAGCACGTGATCGAACTCCGGATAGCCTGTCGTAAGCTCGGAGCCCTTGGGGTAGGAGCCGTCCTCGGCCAGGAGACTGACGCCGTCGCGCTCGATGCCGAAGTTGGCGCGGAAGCAGCCGCCTCCATCCATCACATGACGGGATTCGTCGTACAGGTTCGGCGAACCGGGGTGCTTGATCTCGGGAGTTCCATAGCACGGCCACGGCAGACCGTAATAATCGCCATCGCACGGTCCGCCCTTGGCACGCAGCGTCTTCACGTCGAAGGTGTTCTGGTTCTGCATGTGCAGCTTCAAGCGCTCGGGCGATTGGCCGGTGTAGCCGATCGTCCACATGCCGCGGTTGATCTCTCGGAGGATCTCCTCCGGCATCGGCTCGTCCCAGCCGTCCTTGTCCTTGACGACCTTGATCTTTTGCGAGCCGTCCGCTTGTTTGCCGAGCAACTGATCGGCGTAGCCGAATTTCTTGGCGAAGGCGAGCATCAAGGTTTGATCGGGCTTGGATTCGAATAGCGGCTCGATCACCTTTTCGCGCCACTGCAACGAGCGGTTCGATGCCGTGACGGAACCTGAGGTCTCGAATTGCGTGCACGCAGGAAGCAAATACACGGCTCGATTCGGATTCGGTTTGAGTCCCGCCTCGGTCAAAATCGCGATCGACTGCTCGGTCGGCGGCATCGCCGCCATCGCTGCGGTCGCCGACGGATAGGGATCGACAACCACCAGCGTATCGAGCGCCTGAAGAGCGGCCTGCATCTCCATGCCGCGCGTCTGGCTGTTGGGCGCGTGGCCCCAGAACACCATCGCCCGCAGGTTGCTGTCCTGGTCGATGAGCTCGTTCTTTTCCATGACGCCGTCGATCCAGCGCGACACCGTCATGCCCGGCTTTTCCATCATCGCCTGCGATGCGAACTGTTTCTTGACCCACTCGTAATCCACACCCCATACGGCCGAAAAGTGCTTCCACGATCCCGCCGCGAGACCGTAATAACCCGGCAGCGAATCGGGGTTCGGGCCGACGTCGGTCGCGCCCTGAACGTTATCATGGCCGCGGAAGATATTGGCGCCGCCGCCGGAGATGCCCACGTTGCCGAGCGCAAGCTGCACGATGCACGACGCGCGAACGATCGCATTGCCGATGGTGTGCTGGGTCTGGCCCATGCACCACACCAGCGTCGACGGACGATTCTTGGCCATCATCTCGGCCACCTGATACACCTGCGCCTCCGGAATCCCGGTCACTTCCTCGACCTTGTCCGGCGTCCACTTGGTCATGATTTCGTCACGGACCTTGTCCATGCCGTAAACGCGGTCGTGAATGTACTGCTTGTCTTCCCAACCGTTCTTGAACACGTGGTACAGGACGCCGAACAGGAACGGAATGTCGGTTCCCGAGCGGATTCGGACAAAAACGTCGGCCTTGGCGGCGGTGCGGGTGAAGCGCGGGTCGACCACGATCATCTTCGCGCCGGTCTCCTTGGCGTGCAGCATGTGCAGCAACGATACCGGATGCGCCTCGGCCGCGTTCGAGCCGATGTACAACGCGCAGCGCGTGTTCTGCATATCGTTGTAGGAGTTGGTCATCGCGCCATACCCCCACGTATTGGCCACTCCGGCAACCGTGGTCGAGTGGCAGATGCGCGCCTGGTGATCCATATTGTTGGTCCCGAAGAACGACACGAACTTGCGCATCAGGTACGCTTGCTCGTTACTGTGCTTCGAGCTGCCGACCCAGAACACCGCGTCGGGCCCCGATTCCTTTTTGATCGCCAGCAAACGGTCGCCCACCTCGTTGATCGCCTGATCCCACGGAATCTTCTGCCATTTGCCGTTGACGAGCTTCATCGGCGACTTCAGCCGATGCGAGTCTTCGTGCATGCCGTGCTCGCGCACCGACGCGCCCTTGGCGCAATGCGCACCAAGATTGAGCGGTGAATCGAACACCGGCTCCTGACGGATCCAGACGCCGTTCTGAACCACGGCCTCGACCGAGCAGCCGACCGAGCAGTGGGTGCACACCGTTCGCTTGACGACGGTTTCCCCAGCTCCGCCTTTGCCCTCGGCCTTGCCCACGAGGTTGAACGGCAGCTGGCTGGCGAACGCCCCGGCCCCGGCAACGAGGCCCGAACGCTTCAAAAACGCCCGCCGATCCATGGTCGGAGTCGTAGCCCCGGCAAGGCGGCGGAGACGTGGACGAGCTGCGCCGGCGCGTTCAGAGACGCCGTCTTGCGTTTTGGTGAGCAGCATGGTCCTTCCTCCTCCTACTAGATTTTCGCGGTCCGGTAATAGCGCCGGACGTGATCGGTCACTGCATATCCCTTGCCTTCAGGCGACGGTACCGCAGCATCGGGCGCGACCGCCCCGCCGGAAAGCGCGCGCGCGGCAACGATCGCCGCGCCCGCTCCGCCGGCGCCGAGCGCCAGCAAGAAATTGCGTCGTTGCGAACGAGCTTGAGGTGCAGCGGTATTTGTAACTTCGCGCGTGCTGGGACGATCGCCGGGATGTTTCGAGCGCATGGTGCACCCTCCGCAATGAAGTCGTGACGCTAAGGTGATAGTGGGAATCAGAGGTACTACTCGATGGCAAACGAGTCACGTTCGATCGCCATGAACAATTGCGTGAATTCTGCGACTCGGCGGTAGTAGTTGGCAACAGAAGAATTTTGTATTGCAGTGCAGCAATCGAACACCCAGGGCTTCACGTGCGCCTCGAAGAATTCACGTTGCTCCGCAAAAGCAAAGGGTTCCCCACGTCCGGCGCCCAATATCAGGGCACGCATCGTCTCGCAAACGGTCGCCAGGTGATCTTCGTAGACGTTTACGCCGCTTTGGCGTGCGAGACCTAGCTTAGCGAGGCTGGCGCGGATTTCGATAAGGGGGGTGCTGCCGGGCGATTTGACGTATGCGGACGCATGCACGCTGACCTCGCTTTTCCCGACGCCCACGAACAAAGTCTGATACTCGTCAGCCGCCGCGGCCGGGTCCATCGCGCTGCTCGCGGCGATCAATTTGCGCCAGGCGTCGGCGAGCGCGCGCCCGTCTTCGCTTTCCGCGTCGGCAGGGAGCTCGTCGCACGCTGCGATCGACGAGAGAAGCGCCGCGTCCGGCTCCAAGGCGTAAAGGCGAGCGAGCAAGGCATAGAAATCCGCGCGCGCCTGGTCTTCGGACTCCACCGGAACATTCGCTTCGCTCTCGTGCGTTTCCTGCATCGCGCGGCCTTCAGCGGGACGGCGCCGGGCCGCCCGGAGCGCTCGCGGTCTCGAGATTGCTCTTCATCATGTCGATCACGCGGCAGTCGGCGCACATCTTCAAGCGGTCGAGTGCGCCGGGCTCGGAGAACATCGAGTGCCCGGCGAGGCGCGTGAGCATGCTGCCGATCAGTTTTTCGGTGCCGAGCGGCTTGTCGCAGCGGATGCATTTGAAGATCGCGGCTTCGTTCAGCACCCGCGGCTGCTTCGCCACGGGCGTGAGCAGGAGCCGGCCGGCAAGCGTGATGGCGTTTTCGGGACAGGTGCTCGCGCAGATGCCGCACTGCACGCACTTCGATTCGATAAAGCGAAGCTGCGGCGTTTCGGCGTTGTCGATGATCGCGCCCTCGGGGCAGGCGCCGACGCAGGCGAGGCACATCGTGCACGTATCGCGATTGACGTCGATCGTTCCGAACGGAGCGCCCAGCGGCAACGCGATCTCGGTGGCGGGCACGGGCGCGTGGGCCAGCAGATGCTCGATGGCGAGGAAGGCCGTGGTGCGCTTGTCGGTCGTCCAGTGAAATGCCGAAGGCGCGCGCACCGCGAGTGCCGGCGCTATTGCCCAAACCTGCGTTGCCAGCGCCGACGCGTCCGCGGCGCGCAGCAATTTGAAATGCGGCCCCTGATAGCCGAGCGCCTGGGCGATGCTCTCGGCGAAGGTCATCTGACGTTCAAGCGCGTCCGCGTACTGCGGCGCTTCGGCGCCGGTCGCCAGCACGACGACATTGCTCGCCCCCGACGCCAGCGCGGCGAGCCAGACGTCGATCCCGGTAGCCGCCATGTGATGCAGCGTGACCGGAATCACACGCGCGGGCAGCCCCGGGCCGCGGCGGCCCATGGCGTTGATCAGCGCATTGCCTGCCGCGTCGTGGAAGAGGATGCACGGATCGCGCCCGCCCGCGGAGCGATACGTCGCGAGCATGGTCCGGATGCGGGTGCCGAGATCGGCGACGCTGGGAACCGTGTAGGCAAGCGCACCCGACGGGCAGACCGTGGTGCAGGCGCCGCAGCCCATGCATAGATGGGGCTCGACCGCGATGTGATCGCCGTCCGCCCGAATGGCCGCGGTCGAGCAGATATCGATGCACTGATTGCAGCCTGGTTGCTGCGACCGGCTGTGGGCGCAGATCGACGCCTTGTACTCGAAGAATTTCGGCTTCTCGAACTCACCGACCGCGGCCGTCATGTCGGCCAGCGCGTCGGCCTGGGCACCGGGATCCGGGCCGGGCTGCCAGTAACCCTGCGGCGGCTGATGCATCGCAAAGCGCGGCCCATCGTCGAGATCGAGCACGAGATCGAAGTGCTCGCTGCGCGCCACGCCCGTGCGGTCGAAATCGATGGCGCCGATCGCACCGCAGGCCACCACGCATTGGCGATGGTCCTTGCAACGATCGAGGTCGATCTGATAGCTCCAGTCGATGGCGTTCTCGGGGCAGACCTTGATGCAGGCGTTGCAGCGGGTACAAACATCGAGATCGATCGGATTTTCCTGGCGCCACGCGACGTCGAATGCTCCCAGCCAGCCGCGGACCGATTCGACGCTGCCTGAATATACCGGATAAGCTCGTTCCTGCGGCAGTTCGGCGCCGGTCGCGCGCCCGGTAACGAGCACCGTCACGGCAAGGTGCGTACGCAAGCGCTCGGCCCAGGACAGCGCGGCCGCGGCGGGACCGATAATCAACAACTGTCCGCCCGACTTGAAGCTGACACGCGGCACCGGCTGCGGATCGGGCAGCGCGGCGGCGGCGATCAGGGCGGCGATCTTGGGTATGGCGCTCGCCGCCTCGCGGGACCATCCCGCGCTCTCGCGAATATTGACGAAGCGTATTGTCTGCGCCTTGCCGGCGTCGTCGGCGACGTCGCCAAAGAGTCTCGCCTCCTGGGTGCACGCGACAAGGACGTCGCCGCTCGCGCGGTCGGCAAAAGCCGCCAGCTCCTTTTGGCAAAGCTGCGTGTGAATCGGCAACGGTCCGGCAAGCTCCAGCGCGCGTTCGAGAACGGCGGCATCGAGCGGCATGGTGCCGTTGCAGTTGCAAAGATGAATATTGCGTTGAGCGTTGTCCTGCGCGCTCATGACTTGTCGGCTTTGTCGTCGACGCCGGTTTCCGGCGTGGAGTCGGCGGTTTCTCTCGGCGCGGCAGCTGGCGCAACCGGAGCAAGTGAGGCAACCGGCGCACCCGGTGCAATGGGCGAGTCCGGCGCGAGCCTCGCATCCGGCGCCACTGGCGGCGCAATGGCTTCGGCCGAAGGCGCAACATTATTAGCCGTGGGTTCGTCGACGGCTCGCTCGCCGGGAACGCTCTCGGCGGCCGACGGCGCGAAAAAGACACGACGCTGCATCAGGTCCTCGAGCATGGCCGACGGTATCGGATCGGGCTGGGTGTAGTCGTCGATATAAGTGTCGAGACCGTCCATGATGTTGAATCGCGGATCCCGGAAGAGCTGTTTGAGTGCCGCGCGTTTGACCGACTCGTCGACTTGAGGCTTGAAGAATGGCGCGAAGTCGGAATCGATGGTCAACGATTCGATCGGAGGCAGGTCGGTGTTGGCCGGTGGGGTGGAAACTGAGGTGGAAACTGAGTTGGAAACCGAGGCGGAAGCCGTCGGCTCGACCGTTTTGGGCGCCATTGCCGCCGGCGTTTGACCGGCCGCGGCGAGATCGGCCGGCGGTGGAGCTTGCGCCGGAGTGCGACCTTCGGTCCGCGCCGCCTCGAGCTTGCGTTGCGACCAGCGACGCAGCGAAAAGCGGCTCGCCTGAGCGGGCCCGGAGCTCACGGCAACCTCTTGTTGGCTGCGTTGCGGCCGCCAGGCTGGTCGCCCTCGTAGAGCTCGTTGCGCCGGACTTTGCGCTTCGGCTCGGGACGATAATTAGCGTCCACGAACGGCTGCATCCACGCCAGCATC
>DASZZK010000447.1:0-3172 GCA_035544975.1 Casimicrobiaceae bacterium
TCCAGGATTTCCACGCCCGATAATGTAGCAAATGCGGCGCCGCCACCGATGCGCGCTTGGACGAGGCGAGGGGGCAGCAGACGGAGCGAGCCAGTGATCTCATGCGGCATCGTGGGACGCAACGGACGCGAGGGTGGGATGAAAGCCCACCCCTCTCCTATACAATCACGCTTGCCTTCATGAGGTCCTCGTTCGGTGGCCGCCAATCCCAAAGGCCGTGTTCTGGCCGAAGCACTGCCTTATATTCACGCGTACCACGGTAAGACGCTGGTCATCCGCTTCGGTGGACAGGCGATGGCCGACGCGGCGCTGATGTCCGGCTTCGCTCGCGACGTCGCGCTGCTGTGGCTGGTCGGCATGAAGCCGATCATCGTTCATGGCGGCGGCTGGCGCATCGACGAGTTGATGCGCCAGATGGGCATCGAAAGCCGCAGGCACCGCGGTATGCGTGTGACCGATGAGCGAACGCTGACGGTCGTGGAGATGGCGCTGGCCGAGCTCAACCAGGAGCTCGCCGGGCTCATCAACAAGCATGGCGCCAAAGCGGTTGGCCTCGACGGCCAGGACGGACGCTTCATCCATGCGCATCGCATGACGCTTCCCGCGGACGATGGCGAGGAACCCGTCGATCTTGGTTACGTCGGCGATGTCGAGAGCGTGGACGTCGATCTTATTCAACTTTTGCTTGGACGCGGGTTCGTCCCGGTCATCATGCCCATCGGCGTTGGCGCCGACGGCACTGCGTATCACATCAATTCCGACCTGCTTGCCGGAAGGCTCGCCCGCGCGCTGGAGGCCGAAAAGCTGATCCTGATGACCAACGTGCCGGGCGTTCTCGACCGCACCGGCAGCCTGGCCTATATCCTGACCGCGAGCGAGGCGGAGTCATTGTTGAAGGACGGAACGGTCGCCGCCGGCATGCGACCGCGAGTCACGGCAGCGTTGCAGGCGGTGCGCGAAGGTGTGCGCTCGGTGCACATCATCGACGGCAGCGTGCCCAGCGCCTTGCTGCTCGAAGTGCTGACCGCGCAAGGCGTCGGCACTGCGGTGCGCTCCGATGTGGGGCCGCATTTTATGGAAGACAGCCGCGGTTATTTGCTTTCCGGGCAGGCGGCGCCGGGGTAATCACCCCATGCGCGGTCGGCTCACTTTCCTGTCATCGTTCGCCGCTGGTTCAGATCAATGTCGAGGTACTTCCAGTAGCTCGAGAACACCATCGGGCTGAATCCACGCACCCAAGGCTGCACGAATTCGTTCTCGAGCCGGAAAGCCGCCGGAAGTTGCGGCATATAGGTCAGTGCCAGATCCGTCATTCGGCGGGCAGCCGCGATCTGCCCGGCGTCACTCTCGCTGTGTAGGAACTGCTCGGCGGCGGTGTCGTACTCCGCAAGCTTGAACTGAGCGACGTTGACCCGCTGCGGCTGCCTGCTGTGGAGCTGGGAGAGCTCGTTGTAGCCGGACGGCGAGCCGTCGAAGCCTCCGTAGTACATCTGGAACTGACCCTTCTCCAGCGCCTCGATAATCTCCTGGAACGGTGCGACACGAAATTCGATCCGCAATCCGACGGCTTCCATGCTCTTTTTCCACAGCGTCTCGACCTCACGCGACACCGCGCCGGTGCGTTGCGATAAGGTCAACACCAACGGCTTTCCGTCGGGCGCACTTCGGTAACCGTCGGCGCCCACGCGGTAGCCGAAGCGGTCGAGCAGAGCTCTCGCTGCAGCCGGATCATAGAGCGGCTTCACGGGCAGCGCCGGATCGTGACCGCCCACACCGGGAGGCACGATCTGGTTTGCCGGCATCGCCTGCCCGGCATAGACGACCTTGAGCAGCGTCTCGACGTCTAGCGCGAGCGCGATCGCACGGCGCAACGCGATGCGATCATTGTTCATGCCCCCTAGGACCGCGTCTGCCACGTTGAAGTAGACCGAGAACAGATACGGTTCGGGGAAAACGTAGCGCGTGATGCCGCGCGCAGCATATTCAGGCTTGAGCTTGCCACCGGAGAGCAACCGATTGGCGACTTCGCCGCGCAGCACGACGTAATCGAGCCCGCCCTGCTCGAATTGCAGCAGCCGCGGCAGGTCCTCGTCGATTACGGCGATCTCGATGATGCCGATCTGTGGCAGGACTATGCTTTTCATGCTGCGCACCAGCGGCGCTTGAGCCGGATTGTCGCTGCCAGGAAAGCGCACACCGCGATACCTCGGGTTCGCCTCCAACACGATGCGCGAGCCGCGCTTCCATTCTCGCAATCGATACGGGCCGGTGCCCACGGGGCGGATGCGGATATCGGCTCCTGCCGCCTCGACAACTTCCCGGGCTGACGCGCCGACGAAACCGAGCAGATCGCGGATGGTTGGATAATCGGACCCGGTAAGGCGCAGCTGCAGCGTATAGCGGTCGAGCGCGCGCAGTCCCTCGATCGGTCGGTCGAAATCGAACTTGCCGCTACGGGCCGCCGCGTCGACCACCGGACGCGCGCCAACGATAAGGTCGGTCGTCACGGGCGCGCCACCGCGGCGCCCGTTGGGGTCGATCCAGCGTTTGTACGAGTAGACGTAATCGTCGGCGACAAGCTCGCGCGGCTTGCCCTTGAACGTGGGATCGTCGGTGAAGAAGATGCCGGACTTGATCCGCATCGTCCAGGTCTTGCCGCCGGCGGTGATCTCGGCCGGGCCTTCCGCGGTCAGCGGCGTGAGTTTTGGCGGCGAACCGAGGTAGTCCCATTCGTAGAGCGGCTCAAAGATCGCCGCCAACACCTGATACGAAGGATCGTCGCTGAATTGTTGCGCATCGAGGGTGTCGATGTCCGGCGAGGCGAGGTGCAGTACCTTGGCCGGGTCCGCCGCGCGGACGTCCTCGCTGGCGCAGGCACAGGCGAGCGCCAATACAAGGACGAAGGGATAGACCCACGTCGCCGGTGTGCGCGAGCGCATCGTCAATGCGACACTACGGCGGCAGCGCCAACACCAAGCCTGATGCGATGACCGTCGTCATTCACGGACGTGTCGCGAAGGTCCAAGTGCGCACCTGGCTGCGGCGGGTGCTGGTTGGCTAAGGCTGGCCCAAGTAGTCGCGCTTGCCGATCTCGACGCCGTTGTGGCGCAGGATGTTGTAGGTGGTGGTGACGTGAAAATAAAAATTCGGCACCGCATGGCCGAGCAGGAAT
>DASZZK010000448.1:0-9114 GCA_035544975.1 Casimicrobiaceae bacterium
ACGCAGTCGTACACCTATTTCACCTGGCGCAATACCAAGCAGGAGTTGACGGAGTATTTCACCGAGCTGACCAAGGACCCGAGCCGTGAATTCTTTCGTCCGAACTGCTGGCCAACACGCCCGACATTCTCAATGAATACCTGCAGATCGGCGGCCGGCCGGCGTTCACGGCGCGGGTCGTGCTTGCGGCGACGCTTTCCGCCAATTACGGCATCTACGGACCCGCATACGAGCTGATGGAGCACACTCCGCGCGAGGCCGGGAGCGAGGAATATCGCGATTCGGAAAAGTATCAGCTCAGGCATTGGGACCTGTCGCGCGCCGACAGCCTCGCCGAGTTCATCGGCCGGATCAACCGGGCGCGGCGCGACAATACGGCATTGCAGCAGGATTGGACCCTGCGCTTTTTCTCGGTCGACAACGAGCAACTGATCTGCTACGCCAAGACCAGCGCCGATCTTGACAACATCGTCGACAACATTGTCGTGGTGGTCGTCAATCTGGATCCGGCGCACACGCAATCGGGCTGGGTCGACATCGATCTGGCCGCACTCGGCATGGAAGACGACAGCACTTATCAGATGCACGACTTGCTGACCGATGCGCGCTACCTCTGGCACGGCCGCCGTAACTTCGTGCAGCTCGATCCGTCGCGGACACCGGCGCACCTGTTGCGCCTGCGCCGCCGCGTGAAGAGCGAGCAGGCCTTCGACTACTTCCTTTAGGCCGGGTCAATGGACACCAAAGCCGTCGCCGCGCTATCGATCCCGGGCATCGCCGCCGGGACCTCGGACGCGCTCTGGTACAAAGACGCGATCGTCTACGAGCTGCATGTCAAGGCCTTTCACGACTCGAACGACGACGGCATCGGCGACTTTCTGGGCTTGGCCGAAAAGCTCGACTACATACGCGATCTCGGGGTCAACACCGTCTGGCTCCTTCCGTTCTATCCGTCGCCGATGAAAGACGACGGATACGACGTCGCCGACTATCACAACATCGCGCCCGCCTACGGCACGCGCCAGGATTTCCGGCACTTCGTGCGAGAAGCGCATCGACGTGACCTGCGCATCATCACCGAGCTTATCGTCAACCACACCTCGGATCAGCACCCGTGGTTCCAGGCCGCGCGGCGCGCGCCCAAGGGCTCCGACAAGCACAACTTCTACGTCTGGAGCGACGACCCGACGCGCTACGCCGGCACGCGGATCATTTTCACCGACACCGAGAAATCGAACTGGACCTGGGACGACGTCGCGCAGCAGTACTACTGGCACCGGTTCTTCAGTCACCAGCCGGACCTCAATTTCGACAATCCCAAGGTGCTGAAGGCGATCTTCAAGACCATGCGCTTCTGGCTGGACATGGGCGTCGACGGCTTCCGCCTCGATGCGATTCCATACCTTGTCGAACGCGAGGGAACGAACAACGAGAACCTTCCCGAAACGCACGCGGTGATCAAGCAGATTCGCGCGCAGATCGACGAGCACTACGGCGACCGGCTCTTGCTCGCGGAGGCCAATCAATGGCCGGAGGACGTGCGCGAGTATTTCGGCAACGGCGACGAATGCCACATGGCGTATCACTTCCCGCTCATGCCTCGCATGTACAGCGCGATCGCGCAGGAAGACCGGCATCCGATCATCGAAATCATGGGACAGACCCCGGATATCCCGGAGAACTGCCAGTGGGCGATTTTCCTGCGCAACCACGACGAGCTGACGCTGGAAATGGTGACCAGCAAGGAACGCGACTACATGTATCAGACTTACGCCGCCGACCCGCGCGCGCGGCTGAACCTCGGCATTCGCAGGCGGCTCGCGCCGCTGCTCGATAACGACTTCGACAAGATCAAGCTGATGAACAGCCTGCTGTTGTCAATGCCGGGCTCGCCGATGATCTATTACGGCGACGAGATAGGCATGGGCGACAACGTCTATCTTGGCGATCGTGACGGCGTGCGCACGCCGATGCAATGGCGCCCCGACCGCAACGCGGGATTTTCGTCGGCAGACCCGCAGCGACTTTATCTGCCGCCGATCATGGACTCGGTGTACGGTTATCAGGCGGTCAACGTCGAGGCGCAGGCGCGGGAGACGTCTTCGCTGCTGAACTGGATGCGACGCATGCTCGCCGCGCGCAAGCTGCACAAGGCCTTCGGCCGCGGGACGCTGACCTTCCTCAAGCCCACCAACCGCAAGATCCTCGCTTACCTGCGCGAGTACGAGGACGATCTTTTACTTTGCGTGGTCAATCTGGCGCGCTCGGCGCAGCCGGTCGAGCTCGATCTGTCGCAGCACAAGGGGCTGATTCCGACCGAGGTCATGGGCCGGGCGAGCTTTCCGTCGATCGGCGATGCGCCTTATGTGCTTACGCTGCCCGGACACGGTTTCATGTGGTTCCGGCTCGCCAAGGGCGACGAAGCGGCGGCCAAGCGCGACGATCGGACGCTCCGCGAAGAGTTGCCGGTATTGGTGCTGTTCGACGGATGGCAAAGCCTGTTCCGCGATCGCGTCGTGCCGTGGCGTATCGCGCTCTCGGAAAAAGTACGCGCGCAACTCGAGCGTGATCTGCTGCCGGCATTCGTCGCCACGCAGCGCTGGTACGCGGCCAAGGGCGAGACCTTGAAGCGCGTCGCGCTGATCGATTACGTGCAATGGGGAAAGGCTCCGTCGAGCTGGCTGATCACGCTGGCCAGCGCCGAGCGCGCTGCCGGCGAGGCGCAGACTTATCTCCTTCCGCTGACGCTGGTCTGGGAAGATGCGCCGGACGAACGGATGCGTGCGGTGCAGGACGCGACTGTCGCCCGCGTACGGCAGCAGGGGCGCGTCGGCGTGCTCGCGGACGCGTTTGCCGACGAAGACTTCTGCCGCGCGCTGGCGGGCGCCATCGGTGCCGGCGAGGACATCCGCTGCGCGCGTGGAACCATACGCTTCATGCGTACTCCCGCCTTTGCCGGGCTTGCCGGGCTCGCCGGCGACGACGACGCCGCGTGGCAGGGTCAGGTGCGCTCCACCGGCGGGCAGAGCAGCAACACCGTGCTCGTGCTCGGCGAAAGGCTGTTGCTCAAGGCCTACCGCCGCCTTCAGCCCGGCATCAATCCCGAGCTGGAGATCGGACGCTTCCTCTCGGAGACCGTCAGCTTCGCGCACGCGGTTCCGGTGGCGGGCGCCATCGAGTACCTCGCCGCCGACGGCGCGGTCACGACGCTCGCGATGCTGCAAGGCTTCGTCGACAACCAGGGCGATGCGTGGGGCTACACGCTGAATTACGTCGAGCAGTTTCTGGAGCTGCATAGGGACGGCGTGGTGCCTGCCGGCGAGCCCGCCGATATTCATGGCGGCTACCTCGCGCTCATCCGCACGCTGGGCAAGCGCACCGCGGAGCTGCACGCCGCTCTGGCACATCGAACGGGGAACGCGGCATTCGATCCGGAAGCCATCGAACCGCGCGACCTTAGCGCGTGGGTGCGCCACGCGCACGACGTGGCAGCGGCAACGCTGGACCGCGTAGAGCAAAGGCGCGCAACGCTCGATGCCGCAACTCAACCCCATGCCGCGCAACTGCTCGCCGCGAGGATCGAGCTTCTCAAACGCATCGATACCTGCGCGCCACAGACCGTGCGCGCGTTCAAGACGCGTTTGCACGGCGACTATCACCTGGGCCAGGTGTTGATCGCCCAAAACGATTTCGTCATCACCGATTTCGAGGGGGAGCCGGCGCGCCCGCTGGCTGAACGGCGGCAAAAGCACTCCGCGCTCAGGGACGTCGCCGGCATGCTGCGCTCCTTCAACTACGCGTTGCATCAGGCGATCGCGCACGCGACGGTCGAACGCCCCGACGCGCTGGCGTCGTTGCAGGCGCCCGCGCGAGCATGGGAAGCCGTCACGAGAACTGCGTTCCTGGACGCATACCGCGAGACCGCGTCGCGCGCGGGCCTGTTCACGTCATGGGACGAGATGCGCGGCCTGCTCGATTTGTTCCTGCTGGAAAAAGCATTTCACGAGCTTGCTTACGAGGTGGACAACCGGCCGGACTGGGTGCGCGTGCCCCTGGCCGGGCTTCTGGGTCTGCTCAATCGCAGATCCACGCAGGATTGACAGGAGGTCATGATGGATCGATTCGACGTGATGTGGGAGCCCGTGCGCGCGTTTCTGATGCAGGTGGGCGAGTTCTTTCCGAGAGTGATGCTCGCGCTGGTTATCCTGCTCGCCGGCTGGCTCCTCGCCAAGGCGGTGCGCTTCGCCGTGGTCAAGGCTCTGCGCGCCATCAATTTCAACGTGCTCACCGAGAGGGCAGGGATCGATTCCTTTCTGAAGCAGGGAGGCGGCGAGACCGACACCACCGACATCCTCGGGCTGCTTGTCTACTGGCTCACCATCCTCACTGCGCTGATGATCGCGTCGAACAGCGTCGGCCTGATCGCCGTCACCGAGCTCGTGGTGCGTGTCGTGGTCTTCGTGCCCAAGGTGATCGTCGCCATCGTCATTCTCGCGTTCGGCGCTTACTTCGCGCGTTTCATCGGCATGTCGGTGACGGCGTACTGCAAAAACCTGGACATGCCCGACGCCGAGCTCTTCGGCCGACTCGCGATGTACGCGATCGTCATCTTCGTGGCCATGGTCGCGATCGATCACCTGGGCTTGGGCGACATCATCCGCCAGACCTTCCTGATCCTGCTCACCGCGGTTGCGCTCGCGCTGGCGCTCGCCTTCGGACTCGGCGGCCAGAAACGCGCGGCGGAGTTTCTCGAGCGCTGGTCCCGCCGCGCCGACAATGTCGAGAAGGCGAGGCACCCTGATCGCCGTCCCGCACCGTGACGTCGCCCTAGCGTAGCTATCGGATGACACCGATCACCGCAGTATGGCCCGGTCGGCCCGACCCGCGCGGCGCCACCTGGGACGGCGAAGGCGTTAACTTCGCGCTGTTCTCCGAAAATGCGGAGCGCGTCGAGCTGTGCGTTTTCGACGATGCCGGACGTCGCCAGTTGCAGCGCATCGCGCTCTCCGAGCGCACCGATCAGGTGTGGCATTGCTACCTGCCGGAAGCGCGGCCGGGGATGCTCTACGGTTACCGCGTGTACGGCCGCTACCGTCCCGACGAAGGCAGCCGCTTCAATCCGCACAAGCTGCTGCTCGACCCGTACGCGATGCAGATCGTCGGCGCGTTGCGGTGGAGCGATGCCTTGTTCGGCTACACCCCGGGTCATCGGCGAGAGGACCTTTCCTACGACCGCCGCGACAGCGCGGGGGGCATGCCCAAGTGCAAGGTGATCGATCCGGCGTTCACCTGGGGCGACGACCGCGGACCGCAAGTGCCGTGGCACGAAATGGTGATCTACGAGCTGCACGTGCGCGGTTACACCATGCAGCATCCCGACGTTCCGCCGCAGCTGCGCGGCACCTATGCGGGCCTGGCAACGGCGCCGGTGATCGATTATCTGAAGCGCCTCGGCGTGACCACCATCGAGCTGATGCCGGTGCACGCGTTCGTCGACGACCGCAGGTTGGTCGAGCAGGGCCTGCGCAACTATTGGGGCTACAACACCATCGGATTCTTCGCGCCCGACGCGCGCTATTCCGCGTCGGGCAAGGTCAACGAGTTCAAGACCATGGTGAAGACACTGCATTCGGCCGGATTCGAGGTCATCCTCGACGTTGTCTACAACCATACCGCCGAGGGCAATCATCTGGGGCCGACGCTGTGCTTTCGCGGCATCGACAACGTCTCGTACTACCGTCTGCAGCACGACGAAAAGCGCTTTTATACCGATTACACGGGAACCGGGAACACGCTCGACATGCAGCATCCGCGCGTGCTGCAGCTGTTGATGGACTCGCTGCGCTACTGGGTCACCGAAATGCACGTCGACGGCTTTCGCTTCGACCTCGCCTCGGCGCTGGCGCGCGAGCTGCATGACGTCAATCGCCTGGGCGCGTTCTTCGACATTCTGCGGCAGGACCCGGTGCTCTCGCGCGTAAAGCTCATCGCCGAGCCGTGGGATTTGGGCGAGGGCGGCTATCAGGTCGGCAACTTTCCGCCGGGATGGGCGGAGTGGAACGACAAGTATCGCGACACCATGCGCGCGTACTGGAAAGGCGACGGCGGGCTGATCGGCGAGTTTTCACGGCGGCTGACAGGATCGAGCGACCTTTACGGGCGCCATGGACGGCTGCCGCACGCCAGCATCAACTTCATCACCGCGCACGACGGCTTCACCTTGGACGATCTCGTGTCGTACAACGAAAAGCACAACGAAGCCAATCTCGAAGAAAACCGCGATGGCAACAACAACAACCTGTCGTGGAACTGCGGCGTCGAGGGACCGACCGACGATCCCGCGATCAACGCCTTGCGCGCGCGCCAGAAGCGCAACATGCTCGCCACGCTGCTCTTGTCGCAGGGCGTGCCGATGCTGGTCGCGGGCGACGAAATCGGGCGCACCCAAAACGGCAACAACAACGCGTATTGCCAGGACAACGGGCTCTCCTGGCTCGACTGGGGGCACGATCCCGAGCGAGCGAAGCTGCGCGATTTCGTGCGCCGCATGGTTCACCTGCGGCGCACGCATCCGGTGTTCCGGCGGCGCCATTTCTTTCAGGGCCGGCCGCTTCACGGCAGCGAGGCCAAGGACATCGTCTGGCTCAAGCCCGACGGCTCGGAAATGACCGCCGAGGAATGGAATCAGGATTTTGCACGCTGCCTGGGCGTCTATCTGGCGGGAAGCGCGTTGACGGAAGTCGACGCTCGCGGGCAGCGGGTCGTCGACGACGACTTCGTGGTGCTGTTCAATGCGCATCACGACCCGGTGCCGTTTCGCCTGCCGGCAAAAACGCTCGCGCCTCACGGCGACGGTCAGTGGCAGGCGATCGTCGACACCGCACGCGACGACGGCCTCGCTCCCGACGGAGTGTTCGAAGCCGAGAGCACGTATCCCCTGGAGGGGCGATCGCTGGTGCTGCTGATGCGTATCGGATCCACCAGCGCCCCTGTGACGTAGGGCCGGGTTCGGATACTTCCGCGATGAGATGTCGTCATGCCATGCCCTTCGGTGCCGAAATTTCCGCCGCCGGCACGCGCTTTCGCCTGTGGGCGCCCGCCGCTCGCCAGGTCGAGCTCGATCTCGCCTTGGATGGCTCGCGTCGCGCGCTGGAGATGTCGGCGCTGGCGGAAGGATGGTTCGAAGCGAACGCAGCCGACGCGCCTGCCGGCACGCGTTACGCGTTTCGCATCGACGGCGGCATCGCCGTGCCGGACCCGGCTTCGCGGTTCAATCCTGACGACGTGCACTGCCCCAGCATGGTGGTCGATCCGTTAGCGTACGAGTGGCGCGACGCGAGATGGGCCGGACGGCCATGGGAAGACGCTGTCTTTTACGAGCTTCACGTCGGCGCCTTCACCGCCGCCGGCACCTTTACCGCGGCGATCGAGCGGCTCGACTATCTCGCCGATCTGGGCGTGACCGCGGTCGAGCTCATGCCGCTGGCCGATTTTCCTGGCAGATGCAACTGGGGCTACGACGGCGTGCTTCCCTTTGCGCCCGACGCGAGCTATGGCACGCCGGACGAGCTCAAGCGCCTGATCGACGCCGCGCATTCGCGGTCGCTGATGGTTTTTCTGGACGTCGTGTACAACCATTTCGGGCCGGAGGGCAACTACCTTCACACCTATGCTCCACAGTTCTTCAATCCAGGGCATCAGACTCCCTGGGGCGCGGCCGTCAACTACGATGGCGAGCAAAGCCGCACCGTGCGCGACTTCTTCATTCATAACGCGCTCTACTGGCTCGAGGAGTACCGCTTCGACGGACTGCGTCTGGACGCAGTGGATCGGATCGTCGACGAATCCTCGCCGGACATCCTGGTCGAGCTCGCCTCACGCGTGCGCGAAGGGCCCGGCGCAGAGCGACATGTCCATCTGGTGCTCGAAAACGATCGCAACGAGGCGCACTACCTCGGCCGCGACGCGAAAGCGCAGCCGCTGCACGCGACGGCGCAATGGAACGACGACATTCACCATGCGGCGCACGTCGTCGTGACCGGCGAGACAGACGGCTACTATGCGGATTACGCCCAACGGCCATTGTGGTATTTCGCGCGTTGCCTGACCGAGGGCTTCGGCTATCAGGGCGAACCCTCTCCGTACCGCGGCAACATCGCACGCGGAGAGCCCTCGCTGCACCTGCCGCCGGGCGCCTTCGTGTCTTTTCTGCAGACCCACGACCAGGCCGGCAACCGGGCATTCGGCGAGCGCATCGGACACATTGCCAACCTGCGCGCGCTGCGCGCCGCGGTCGCCTGCGTGCTGCTCGCGCCCTCCCCGCCGCTCATGTTCATGGGCGAGGAATTCTCGGCATCGACGCCATTCCTCTTCTTCTGCGATTTCGGCCCCGAGCTTGCGCTGGCGGTAACACAAGGCCGAAGAAAGGAATTTGGACGCTTCGCGCCCTTCTCCGATCCCGCAATGCAGGCGACGATCCCCGATCCGAACAGCGCGGCGACATTCGAACGAAGCAAGCTGGTCTGGAGCGAAGCCGACGATTCCAGCCATCGCGAGTGGAGCGAGCTGTATCGCGAATGTCTTGGCATACGCGCGGCGCACATTGCGCCACGGCTTCGCGGAGCGACACCTTCGGGCAGCTTCGAGGTCGAGAACGATGAGTTGATCTACGCCCGCTGGACGCTGGGCGACGGTTCGCATCTGCAACTGGCCGCGAATTTCAGCGCCCACCGGTCACATCCGATCGTGCAGCAGGCGGGACAAACGCTCTATGCGAGCCACCCGGTCGCACTCGAGGCCGGCGACGAATTGCTACCGGCCTGCTCGGTCAGATTCACCCTGCGCGGCGCATGAGCGCGCTCTCGCGCCTCGCCGAATTTCACGGCATCTCGCTCGAGTACCACGACGTGTGGGGCACGCCGCACGCCGTTGCCGAAGCGACGTTGCGCTCGCTGCTCGCGGCGATGGATGTCGCGGCGGTCACCGACGCCGAAGTCGAACATTCGCTCGCTGCCCGCATCGCCGCGCGCTGGCGCGAGACCATTGCGCCGGTGGTGGTCCTGCGGGAGCGATCGCAGCCGAGGCTTCGCGTTCACTTGAGCGCGACGTGGGATG
>DASZZK010000449.1:0-8179 GCA_035544975.1 Casimicrobiaceae bacterium
TCCTCGACGGTGAGAATCTTGACGTCGGGCTTGTTCAGGCGGTCGAGCGCGGTGTAGAGCGTCGTTGTCTTGCCGCTGCCCGTCGGCCCGGTGACGAGCAGAATGCCGTGGGGCTCCATCAGCACGTTGAGGAATCCCTTGAGGGTGTCGTCCTCGAAACCGAGACGCTTGAAATCGAGCGCGACGCCGCCTTTGTCGAGAATCCGCATCACCACCGATTCGCCGTGCATCGTCGGCACCGTGGATACGCGCAGGTCGATTTCCTTGCCCTGCACGCGCAATCGGATCCGTCCGTCCTGCGGCAGCCTGCGCTCGGCGATATCGAGCATGGCCATGATCTTGATCCGCGAGATCACCGCGGCCGATAAGCGGCGCGGCGGCGATTCGACCTCGTGCAGCACGCCGTCGATGCGATAGCGCACGATAAGCCGGTTTTCGAATGGCTCGAAGTGGATGTCGGAGGCGCGCATTTCCAGCGCGTTGGTGATGATCAGCGACACCAGGCGGATCACCGGCGCTTCCGAAGCCAGATCCTTGAGCTGCTGGATGTCGGCGTCGAATCCGATATCGTCTCGCTGCTCGACGTCGCCGAGAATCTGTCCGAGCGCGGACTTACCCGCGCCGTAGAGCCTCTCCAACGCGGCGTCGAGCTCGCTGGGAATCGCCACCAGCGGCCTCACTTTTCGGCCGGTGACCATTTCGAACGCGTTCATGGTGTACGTATCGGTCGGGTCGGCCATCGCCAACGCAAGCTCGTGCTCGTCCTCCGTCAGCGGCAGCGCGCGCGAATCGCGCAGGAAGCGGGCGGACACGCGCTCCTCGAGAATGGGCATCTCCGGATACCCGGCGGCTTCGATCAGCGGCAGGCCGAGTTGGAGAGCGAGCGCCTCGGAAACGTCGCGTTGCGACACCACGCCGAGCGACACGAGCAAAGCGCCGAGCTTGTCGCCCGACTCCTGCTGCAATCGCAGCGCACGCTCCAATCCCGCGGCGTCGAGCTTGCCGCGCTCGATCAGAATTTCGCCGAGACGTTTGCGTACTGGTGCGTCCAAGTAACCCGCTGCGCAAAATTTGGTCAGACGATCATAGCATAGCGAATGTCTTCGATTCCCTGCCGAGCCGCATGTAACAAGGCTTTGCGGCCGACGGTTCGATCAAAACTGTCGCCGTCGGACGACGTCGTGATTCGATATGTCGCCTTCCCCCGACGCTTTATAGACGTCGCCATCGCCGCCAAGCTCGTCGCTCGCTCACTTCATGCTGGAATCGTCGTCATGGTCAGAGCGTTCCCGCGCGAAAGATGCCGCGTGCCGATGAATTAGGAAGCTACGCGAGCTGGCGAAATGCGTTCGCGGCAGCCCGAACGGTCTCGTCGATGTTGGCGGCGGTATGCGCCGACGAGACAAATCCCGCCTCGAACGCCGACGGCGCCAGGTAGATTCCGGCGTCCAGCATCGAATGAAAGAAACGGTTGAAGCGCTCTTTATCGCAACGCGTCACGGCCGCGAAAGAATCGGGAACGGATTTCGCGAAATAGATGCCGAACATGCCGCCGATGGACTGCGCCGAAAATGCGACGCCGGCATGCGCTGCTGCGCCGGCGAGCCCATCCGTCAGAGCACGCGTTCGCTCTGACAGGCGCTCGTAAAACCCGGGTTCCTGAATGGCGCGCAAGGTCGCGAGCCCCGCCGCGACCGCGACCGGATTGCCGGACAAGGTTCCTGCCTGATAGACCGGTCCGAGCGGCGCGATCTTTTCCATGATGTCGCGTCGGCCGCCGAAGGCGCCGACCGGCATGCCGCCACCGATCACCTTCCCGAGCGTGGTGACGTCGGGCGCAACACCGTACAAACCCTGCGCGCCGAGCAAATGCAAGCGAAAGCCGGTCATGACTTCGTCGAAAATGAGCACCGCGCCGTGGCGGTCGGCGATCCGGCGCAAACCCGGAAGAAAATCCGCGGTCGGCGCAACTAGGTTCATGTTGCCCGCCACGGGCTCGACGATGATGCCGGCGATCTCGTCCGGATGCGCGTCGAACGCGGCCGCGACCTGATCGAGATCGTTGTACGACAACACCATGGTCTCGCCGGCGATCGAGGCAGGAACGCCTGCCGATGAGGGTTGCCCGAAGGTAAGCGCGCCCGAGCCTGCCTTGACCAGCAGACTGTCGCCATGACCGTGATAGCAGCCTTCGAATTTGATGATTTTCGCCCGGCCGGTGAAGCCCCGCGCGAGTCTCACCGCAGTCATCGTCGCCTCGGTGCCCGAAGAGACCAGGCGCACCATGTCCATCGACGGCAGCAGCCGGCATAGCGTTTCCGCCATCGTGATCTCGAGCTCGGTCGGCGCGCCGAACGACAGGCCGTCGCGCGCCGTCTCCTGCACCGCGCGAACGGTTTCCGGGTGCGCGTGGCCGAGAATCGCCGGCCCCCACGAGCCCACATAGTCGATGTAGCGCTTGCCGTCGGCGTCCCACAGATACGCTCCCTCGCCGCGGGTGAAAAAGCGGGGCGTGCCGCCCACCGAACGGAATGCGCGCACGGGGGAATTGACGCCCGCGGGGATGGTTCGCTGCGCGCGTGCAAAAAGCTCTTCGTTGCGAGTCATGATCGACATCCAAAGTTTGCCATGCCTATCGCCGTCTGCGAGACGCGACGCGGTCTTTCTGTGCGCTGCACGGGAGCGTTGCCCGAGTGCATCATCGCTTGTTGAACAGCGCGACAAACGATCGCGCCGCGGCGGCGACGTCGCCGGCATCGAACAGCGCGGAGATCACCGCAACGGAGTCGGCGCCGGCGTCGATCAGCGCTCCCGCGTTGCCCGGGGTGATCCCGCCGATGGCGACGACCGGGACCTTCCAGCGCGCTTTTGCGCTGGACAGCAGCGGCAACTCCGCGCGCACCGCATCCGGCTTGGTATTCGAAGGAAAGAAGCTTCCAAACGCGATGTAATCGGCGCCCGCGGCAACCGCCGCTTCCGCTCGCTCCAGCGAGTCGTAGCACGACGCGCCGATGAGCGACGTGGTACCGAGGCGCGCGCGCGCCAGTGCAATTGTGGCATCGCCGCGGCCGAGGTGCACGCCGTCGGCATCGACCGAGCGCGCAAGATCGATATCGTCATTGATGATGAATGTCGCGCCCCGCCGGACGCAGAGCGAATGCAATGCGCGCGCCTGCTGCAGCCGCAACTTCGGCGCAGCCGTTTTGTTTCGATACTGGACCGCTGTCGCGCCGCCTTCCAGCGCCGCGGCGACGCATTCGATCATCTCGCCGGTATCGGAGTGATCCGGCGTCAGCGCGTACAAGCCCGCGATCGACCGCGGCGCGCTCGCCCGAAGGGGCCCGACCATGCGGTCAGTGTCGGTGCAGGTTGGATGACTGCGGCGGGGCGGCGTCCTCGACGCGCGGCTCCGCCTCTTCCTCGCGCGCCCAGAAAAGCCGGTCCGGAAGCATCTGGCCCATCCCCGGGCGATAGCCCTTCTGCAACGTGTGCCAGGTGTAATCCTGCGCTTCGCGCACTGCCTCGGGAAGCTCGAGCCCATTGGCAAGCATTGCCGCGATCGCCGACGCGAGCGTGCATCCCGATCCGTGATAGGTACCGGGAAGGCGCTCCCAGGAGTCCGTTCTCACCACGCCGCTCTTTGCGTAAAGTGTGTTCACCACGTGCGGCGTGGGCTCGTGGGTACCGGTGATCAAAACGAATTCGCAGCCGATCTCGATCAACCTCTGCGCGCAGACCGAAAGCAGCGGTTCGTCCTCATCGTCGGTCTCGGCGAGGCGCCTCGCTTCAAGGCTGTTGGGTGTGAGTATCGTCGTCTGCGGGAGCAAGAGCTCGCGCATCGCGTGCAGCATCTCGTCGTTGGCGAGCTCATCTCCCCTGCCGGACGCGAGGACGGGATCGAGCACCAGCGGCACATCCGGGTAATCGGAAAGGATCTCGGCAATCGCCGCAATATTCTCGACGCTGCCCATTGCGCCGATTTTGAACGCGTCGATGGGCATGTCCTCGAGGAGACAGCGCGCCTGGTCGGCGACCCAGTCGGCGTCAATCGCCTGCACCGCCTCGACACCCATCGTGTCCTGAACGGTAATCGCAGTGAGCACCGACAGTGGATGACAGCCCATGCTTGCCAACGTCAGGATGTCGGCCTGAATGCCTGCGCCTCCGGACGGATCGGAGGCGGCAAACGTCATTACGAGAGGCGGAAAATCAGGATCCTGATCGGTCGGCGTGGACATTGCGGTGCGGCCTTCGAGAGCGGCATCGGAGCTGCCACCGGCGCGGATGGACTTGGTAAAATGCGAGTTTACTCCAATCGCTTTCGCGGCCAATGAAAAAATACATGTGCCTCATCTGCGGCCACATCTACGATGAAGCGTTCGGCGACCCCGACACCGGCATTCCACCCGGCACCAAGTGGGAGGATGTTCCGCCGAACTGGACGTGTCCCGATTGCGGCGCGCGCAAGGAAGACTACGAATTGGTCGAGTTTTAGCACGGCAACGAATGTCGGAGGCACGATGCGCATTCTTCACACCATGCTGCGTGTAGGCGACTTGCAACGGTCGATCGGGTTCTACATCGGAGTGCTCGGCATGACGGTATTGCGGACCACCGACCGGCCGGAGCAGAAATACAGATTGGCGTTCGTCGGCTACGGCGACGAGGCCAAGCACGCGGTGCTCGAGCTGACCTACAATTACGGCGTCGATCGATACGATCTCGGCACCGCGTTCGGACACATCGCCATCGAGGTTCCCGACGCCGCCGCCGCGTGCAGCGCGGTGCGCGAAAAAGGGGGAACCGTCACCCGGGAGGCGGGGCCCGTCAAAGGCGGCACCACGGTCATCGCCTTCGTGCAGGATCCGGATGGTTACAAGATCGAGCTGATCGAGCGATAGCGCAGCTTTGCTACCTAAGAGGTTGCGCGCAGCAACTCGCGTATATCGTGTGCGAAGACATCCGGACCCTGGCCGTGGCTCGCGAACAGCCGCAGTCTCCCCTGCGGGTCGAAGATGAACGTTCCCGCGGAGTGCTCCATGGCATAGCTGCCCGGCGTCGATCCGGGTTGCTTCTGATACAGGATCTTGAACTCGCGAGCGGTAGCGGCGGTGGCCGCGGCGTCTCCGGATAGCCCGAGAAACGTCGGATTGAATGCGGGAACGTAGTGCGACAGCAGTTCCGGCGTATCGCGCTCCGGGTCGACGGTCACGAACAGCACTTGCACGCGGCTGGCATCCGCGCCCAGTTTTTGCAGCGCGGCGGCGAGCTCCGAGAGCGTGGTGGGGCATACATCGGGGCACTGCGTGTAGCCGAAGAACACCACTACGACCTTGCCGCGAAAGTCGGCGAGCGTCCGCGGCTTGCCGTTGTGATCGGTGAGCTGAAAATCGCGTCCGAAGGCGACGCCGGTGACATCGGAGGCCTGAAACCGGGGGTGATCCGGGCCGCATGCCGCGACGACCAGCGCCAAGAGCGCTGAGGCGACAACACCGAAGGGTCGCTTCACCGCCAGTAGTGGTCGAAGAGAAGCGCTGAAAACAGCGCGGCCAGGTAGGCGATGGAATACCTGAACGTCTGCCGCGACAGCCGGTCGCTGTAGCGGCGCCGCAACGCGACGGCGTAGCCAATGAAAACACCACTGAGGATTACCGCGGCGACCAGGTAAATCCAACCGCTCATGCGGATGGCGAAGGGAAGCAGCGAAACGCCGAACAATGCAATCGTGTAAAGAACGATCTGCAGCCGCGTGTACTCGGGTCCATGAGTCACCGGCAGCATGGGCAAGCCTGCATTCGCGTATTCCTTGGCGCGGTAAAGCGCAAGCGACCAGAAATGCGGCGGCGTCCACACGAAGATGATCAGGAACAGGATCAGCGCTTGCGGCGCCACGTCGTCTGCAATCGCGGCCCAACCGAGAACCGGCGGCATCGCGCCGGATGCGCCGCCGATCACGATATTCTGCGGCGTTGCCGGCTTGAGCAGCACGGTGTAGATGACCGCGTAGCCGAAAAAAGTCGCGAGCGTCAGCCACATCGTCAGCGCATTGACCTGTACGTAAAGAAGAGCCAAGCCTGCGCCGCCGAGCACCGATGCAAAGATCAGCGTCTGTTGCGTCGAGAGCTCTCCGCGCGGCAGCGGTCTCGCGCGAGTGCGCGCCATTTTGGCGTCGATCTTTTGCTCGACCAGACAATTGATCGCCGCGGCCGCCGCCGCGACCAGAGCGATGCCAAGTGTGGCGAACAGCATCGGCTTCAGCGGCGGCAAACCGGGCACCGCGAGAAACATGCCGATCACCGCGGTAAACACGATGAGCGATACCACGCGCGGCTTGGTCAGCGAGAGAAACTGGCGCAGGCGATGTTGATCGAGGACGAGTGCGGTCATGGGAAGTCTCTCGCGGTTGTGCGGGCGCGAGAGGGGAATTTTACCATTTGCGCCGCCTCAGCCAATCCGCGATGCTCGCAGCAAGCGTTCGAGATCCTTCGCCATCCCCTTGATGTCGGGATCCGCCGGATAGCGAAGCACGATGTTGCCCAGCGGATCGATCAAATAGATGTTGCGCGTCGGACCGGTGTCGCCAGGCAATCCTTCCCACTGAGCCGGATCGACCCGTGCCACGACCAGCCCCGGGTGCTGCGCCAGAAGCTGCGGCGCGAGCGTGGGCGCATGGAGCGCCTGCAGCCAGACACGCACCACGCGCTCCTGTTCGCGCCCCTGGATCGTGCGCGCCTGCCGGGTCGCATAGAGCTTGTGCTGACATGCGTCCTCGCACGGGCCCGCGTCGGCCGCGAGGAACAACCACCGGCCGCGATAATCCGACAGCCGAAATTTCCCGCCATCGGGCAGCGTGCCGACGATTTCCCGCGCGGGACTTGCTTCGAGCAGCTCGCCGTAGTTCACGTGTCCCACGGGACGAAACCAGTAGTACGCGACATAAGACGCGACGACAGGCGCGGCGCAAACCAGCGCAAGTGTCAGAAGCGTGCGCCGGCCGCGGCGCTTGAGCGGCGGCGTCAAGCGTCTTCCAAACGACGTCGCCAGTTGAGCACGAGCCAGAGAATTACCGCCAGCGCTGCGAGCGAGTACCACTGCATCATGTAAGAAAGGTGTCTCTCGATGCCGAAGTCCGACGGCGGCCGGTCGCGCAGCAGCTCGTCGGGAGGAGCCACCGGGTCGGTCTGTTCGACCACAAACGGCAGCAAGGTCAAGCCGGAAGCGGCGGCGATCCGCTCGATGTCGAGATTCTGTCGCAGCGTACCCTCTCCGGGGTCCGCCTTGAGCTCGAGGTAGCGCTTGGGTGGGATAGTCGCGCGACCTACGATTTTGACGACTCCCGCAGGTGTTTGCACAGACGGCAATGGCTTGCGTGTCGGACCTTGCGCCACCCATCCGCGATCGACCAGGACATAGCGGTTGCTGGGTGCGATCTTGAATGGCGTCACCACCTCATAGCCCGGACGTCCGCCACGCACCTTGTTGTCGATCAGCACTGCGTGAGCCGCATCATATTCGCCGGAACCGTGAACGGTGCGATAGAGCACCGCGGCGGCGTCGTTGCCGGAAGCGGCAAGATTGAGCGGCGCTTCACGAGCCGCGGCCGACGAGAGCGCAGCGGCGGCGCTCTTTTCACCGGCACGGTGCCGCTGCCAATCGCCCAGCGCGATGGCAAGCGCCGTCACGGAAACCATCGCCGCGGTGGGCAAAAGCCTCGGACGAAATCGATGCGCAGCGAAAAAGGAACTGACGCGCATTGCAACCGCTCTATGAATTACACTGCGTGATTGCACCACTTATTTGGATCTAAGCGAGATCGCCTTGGTTCGCATTGTCGTTATCGTCGGGTTGCTGCTCGTTGTGTTCAGCCTCGGCACGGCGCTCTATTACCTCTACCACGATCGCGGCCAGGGTACGCGCATGGTCAAGGCACTTGCCATACGGGTCGCTCTGTCGGCGAGCCTGATCGCGTTTCTTCTCATCAGCTATTACTTTGGATGGATTGGAGAAGGTGGCCTGCGCTGAAGCCCCAACACTTCAGACGACAAGATTCGTCCACAAGAAAAGCCGCGCGGTACCGCCGGGCGGCTTTTGCTTGGCCTTAAGTCCCCCTTGGACTAGAGCCAGTAGACCAGGATAAACAGCAACAGCCAGACAACGTCGACGAAGTGCCAGTACCACG
>DASZZK010000450.1:0-1693 GCA_035544975.1 Casimicrobiaceae bacterium
TCGTTCGACCCAAACGAAAAGTCGCGGAAAGCCCCCAAAGTACGCCATCGCGCATACCCTGGCCCCATGGCAGGTTCCTTGCTTGTAAGTCCCTGTTTAGACCCTTAGACTGCGATGGCCGCCTGTTTTCCTGCCTTTAACGGGGCGAAAGGGAGTGGGCGGCGCGACCCGGTGCCATGGCGCTCACAAGATCACTGACCCGGCCCGATTCCCCGACCCTGCAGACCGCGGGCGAGGGAATGGAACGGGAGTCCTTGCTGGCGCTTTCACAGCGCAAGCTGAATGCGCTCGGACTCCCGGTCTGCTACATCGACGCGTACCAGCGCTATCGATTCATCAATCGCGCCTTTCTCGACTGGACCGGCCGCGAGCAGGCCGAAGTCATCGGCCGCGAAGTCGTCGAGGTCGATGGCCGCGAGCTCTACCAGCTCTACCACGCCTATCTCGAAGCCGCCCTAGCCGGCGAGCGCGTCAGCTTCGAACGCCAACTTACCTCGGTCAAGCGCAACGCCTTCTGGATCCGCGTCGACTATTACCCGGATCGCGGGCAGCGCGGCGATGTCCGTGGCGTGCTGGCCACTTTCACCGATGTCGACAACATCAAGCGCCTCGAGCTCGAGGCCGGTGAGCGCGAGCATCGACTGCGCGTCGTCACCGACAGCGTCGGCCTGCCGATCTTCTATTTCGACCGCGCGTTGCGGTTGCGCTTCGCCA
This sequence comes from Casimicrobiaceae bacterium, assembly GCA_035544975.1. Taxonomy (GTDB): domain Bacteria; phylum Pseudomonadota; class Gammaproteobacteria; order Burkholderiales; family Casimicrobiaceae; genus PALSA-1003. The sequence goes on from DASZZK010000450.1 coordinate 715, forward strand.
ACAAACCCTACGGCAAATATATCGGCGGCCAGGTCGATGATCTCCTGGGTCAGCCGCTCACGAACTTCCTCGCACCCGACGCGCTGAAAGAGATGCAGGGCTACATGGAGCGCGCCTTCGCCGGTGCGACGGTGAGCTACGACCGTCGCGAGCGGTCCTCGTCCGGAGAGCTGCGTTGGGTTCGGATTACGCTGTTCCCCGACCGCGAGCCGGGCGGCAAGACCGGCGGCGCATTCGTGGTCATCAACGACATCGAGGACGACGTACGCATCCGCGAGGCGCTGAAGTCCCAGGAAGCGCAGCTGCGCTTGTTCGCCGACAACATTCCGGGCCCGATCGCCTATCTCGACAAGAAGCTCAAGTACACGTTCGTCAATCAGGCATTCGCCAACTGGGTACGCCGGCCGCAGGATCAGATCTACGGCAAGACGCCGTACGACGTCATGCCGCACGACGTCAATTCCTTCTTGCGGCCGATCATCCAGCGCGCGCAGGAAGGAGAGAACGTCGAGTACGAGCGCGTCGGCATCAGCGCCGACGGCCAGCGGCGCTGGATGCACGGTCGCATCGCGCCCGACCTCGACGCCACCGGCAAGGTCCGCGGGCTGTATTGCACCGAATACGACATTCACGACCTTAAGCTGACAGAGCAGGCGTTGGCCACGCGCGAGGAGCAACTGCGGCTGTTCACGGACAACATTCCCGAGCCGGTGGTTTACGTCGACATGGAGGGCAACTACACCTTCGTCAACGACGCGTTCCTGCATCTGGTCGGCATACCGCGCGAGGAAGTCCTCGGGAAGTCGGTCAAGGAGGTGCTCGGGCCCGAAGTCTTCGAGCTGCAGCAGCCGTACGTCGATCGCGCGGCCAAGGGCGAGAGCGTCACCTACGAGCGCGAGCACATCGATATCAATGGCCGGCAGCGATGGCTTCGCGACAGCATCTTCCCGGACATGAACTTCGACGGGACCATCAAGGG
>DASZZK010000451.1:0-2909 GCA_035544975.1 Casimicrobiaceae bacterium
CTTCATTCTTTTCGCGGCGCTCGGCGTGTGGACCGGCAGCGAGCGGCTCTGCCTCGACAAGTGCACCGCGATGGTGGAAATCCAAGGCGAGATCGAGGCTACCGGTCGCGCCAGTGCCGACAACGTCATTGCGGGACTGCAGGCCGCGTTCAAAAACAAGGGAACGCAAGGCGTGGTGCTGAAGATCAACAGTCCCGGCGGCAGTCCGGTGCAGGCCGGCGAGATCAACGACGAGATTCGGCGTTTGCGTGGCAAATATCCCGACACACCGATTTACGCCGTGGTGGAGGAAATCTGCGCGTCGGGCGCCTACTACGTCGCGGTCGCCGCCGACAAGATCTATGTCGACAAGGCAAGCCTCGTGGGATCGATCGGCGTGATCATGGACGGCTTCGGTTTCGTCGGCGCGCTGGAAAAGCTCGGCATCGAGCGACGGGCGCTGACCGCCGGCGACAACAAGGCCTTTCTCGATCCGTTCTCACCCTTGCCGCCGAAGCAAAAAGAGTACGCCCAGCAGATGCTCGGCGATATTCACCAGCAGTTCATCGCGGTGGTCAAGGCCGGGCGCGGCAGTCGCATCAAGGATTCCCCCGAGCTTTTTACGGGCCTGGTCTGGAACGGCCGGCGAAGCATCGAGCTCGGCCTCACCGACGCATTGGGCAGCGTTCGATCGGTGGCGCGGGACGTCGTCAAAGCCGAGGACATCGTCGATTTCACGGTGCAGGAAAACGTGGCGGAACGCGTCGCGCGGAAGTTCGGAGCGGCGATGGGAAAAAGCGTGGCGGCGTCGATTCGGGCGGCAATGCGGGGTTGGTGAAAGACAAGATCGCGCGGCGCGACGACCGCCAAAAGACGGGTCTGCGCTCATTTTGAATCGGGCGGGTCGTGCTCGCAATTGCAACGGCTCCGTTCTATTCGTCCTACCAAGTCGATCATTCCCTGCCTCTGGGTGCCTTTTCCAGCCCATCGACGCGTTCACCGGCGACGATCCCGCGCTCCGCGAACCACCCTTTTTTCATTTCCAGAGCGTAGAGCGCGAGACCCTGCGACGGATGTGTCGTCTCGGTTCGCGGTGCCATATCTTCGATGTTGAGGATCTTGCCATCGACGCCGATGAACGCGATCGACAAGGGCACGAACGTATTCTTCATCCAGAACGCGAGCGGCTGCGGCGCATCGAACACGAAAAGCATTCCGTGATCGGGCTTGAGGCTGAATCGATGCATCAGGCCCACCGTCCGCGTCGCGGTCGTTGTCGCCGTTTCGGCAACGAGCCGATGGCCTTTGATGCTGAGCTGAACGGTGGGCAGGTCCTCGGCGGACGGAGAACCACTCAGCGCCATCGCCATCGCAAAAGAGCACGCCGTCAGAAGCTTCATGACGCCTGAGCCCTGGCTGGCGCCAACCGGCGGCGACGTTGATAAAGAGCCCAAAGTGCGACGCTCAGCACCGTGAATCCCGCCATTCCTGCGGCGAGCCCCTTGAGCGACTGGGCGAGAAACGGCGCGATCGTGCCGGCGTTGACCGCTGCGAGCACAAAATGCACGAATCCCTGCAGCGACGACGCCATGCCGCGCATGGTTGGAAACAGATCGAGGAGCAGCAATGTTGCGGACGGCATCACGATGCTGCTTCCCATGGTGTAGATCATGATTGGCAAGACGTGCCATTGAACAGCGGGCGCCACGTACCACGCCACCGCCATCTGGATCGTTGCGCCGGCGAACATCAGCAGGTAACCCACACCGATGGTACGCGCTGCGGAGAGCTTGCCTGCGGCGCGTCCCGAAACGAGCGCGCCGATCATCACGCCGCCGATCATCGGCATGAACAGCCATGCGAAACCGTAGCTGGACACGCCGAGCAAGTCGATCAGGAACGACGGAGCGCTGGCGATGTAGAGAAAGAATGCGGCGAAGTTCAGCGCCGGTATCGTTGCCAGCAACAGGAAATCGCGATTGCGCAGCACGCTGACGTAGTTTCGCCACAGCTTGCGCGGATGAAGCGATTGCCGTTGTGCAAGGGCAAGAGTCTCGGGAAGGCTTTTCGCCGACCAGGTCAGCAGTGCGATGACCAGCGCCAGCAATACCCAGAAGATGGAGCGCCACCCGAATGCATTGAGCAGCACGCCACCAAGGACAGGGGCGATCGCGGGAGCGATCCCGAATACCAGCGTGATCTGAGACATTACGCGCTGTGCCTCGGGTCCCTGAAAGCGGTCGCGGATGATCGCCCGGCCGACCACCAGACCGCTGCCGGCACAGATGCCCTGCAGCGCTCGAAACAGCCACAGCGTCTCAATATTGCCGGCGATTGCACAGCCGAGCGTCGCCAGCGCATAGACACCCAGCCCTGCGATCACTAGCGGGCGCCGGCCGAGCGCATCGGAAAGCGCGCCGTGCCAAAGCATCATGAACGCGTAAGCGAAAAGGTACGACGAGAGCGTTTGCTGGACCGCGAGCGGTGCGACATCGAGATCTGCTCCGATGTCGTGGAATGCCGGAAGATAGATGTCGATTGAAAAAGGCCCGAGCATCGCCAGCGCAGCGAGCAGAATCGCAAGCGGCCATGCGCCGACGGGCCCTGCCGTCACGCGAGACTCTGGAGGCCCGGAGCTCGCCTTGCGTTTGCAACACTTGTCTTAGAGCTCATAGCTTTCCGCCTCGCCCCGCAATGCCGCCTCGACGGCCGATTGGTCGAACTGCGGCGCAAACATGGTGATGAAATCGTAGACGTAACCGCGCAGAAAGACGCCGCGCCGCAGGCCAAGCCGCGCCGTGCTGGAAGCAAAAAGGTGACTGGCGTCGATCTTGTCGAACTGGGTGTCGCGCTCCGGATCGTATGCCAGCGACGAGACGATGCCGACACCGAAACCCAGTTCGACATAGGTCTTGATGACATCCGAATCG
>DASZZK010000452.1:0-8442 GCA_035544975.1 Casimicrobiaceae bacterium
GCTGACCAGCACAGAGAACAAGCCATGGAATTCTTCCGCATACGTAGCGTCATCCCGTTCATGAAGCACGCGCTGGTGTTCAACGTGATTTCGTTGGTCACTTTTCTGCTCGCCGTGTTGTTTCTCGCCACGCGTGGCCTCAACCTCGGAGTCGATTTCCGAGGTGGAACGGTGATCGAGATCGCATACCCCCATCCCGCCGATCTCACGCGCGTCCGCAACGCGATCGACAAGATGAATCTGGGCGAATTCGCGGTGCAGAGCTTCGGCAGTTCCAATAGCGCGCTGATCCGCCTGCCGCTCAAGGAAGGACTTTCGAGCGCGCAACTGTCCGAGCGGGTCATGACCGAGCTCAAGGCCGACGACGCGACAGTCAGTCAGCAGCGGGTCGAATTTGTCGGCCCTCAGGTCGGCAAGGAGCTCTATGAAAACGGCGCGCTAGCCTTGTTGCTGGTGAGCATCGGCATCGTCGCCTATCTTGCGCTTCGATTCGAGTGGCGCTTCGCGGTGTCGGCGATCGCCGCCAATCTGCACGACGTGGTGATCATCCTTGGCTTCTTCGCGGTCTTTCAATGGGAGTTTTCCCTTCCGGTGCTCGCCGCAATCCTTGCGGTCCTAGGCTACTCGGTCAACGAATCGGTGGTGATCGCCGACCGGATTCGGGAGAACTTCCGCAAGATGCGCAAGGCCACGGTTCCCGACGTCATCAACGGCGCCATCACCAGCACCTTGTCACGCACGATCATCACCCATGGCTGCACCTTGCTGATGGTGCTTTCAATTCTGTTCTTCGGCGGCGAGACACTGCACTTCTTCGCACTGGCGCTGGCGATCGGAATCTGCTTCGGCATCTACTCTTCGGCCCTGGTGATGGCGTCTCTGGTGATGTGGCTCGGCGTGTCGCGCGAAGATCTGGTCCGGCCGGACAAGAGAAGCGGCTCGGCAGCGCGGGAAAAAATCCTGCCCTGACGCACCGCGGCCCGGCCCTTTGCGGCCAGCCGGTCTCATGATCACCACGCTCCTCTACTCGCTGTTGGCGCTCGACCAGTCGCTGTCGGCGCTGGCCGCGCAGCACGCGTGGCTGATGTTCGCCGCGCTGTTCATGGTGATCTTCGCCGAGACGGGGCTGGTGATCCTTCCGCTGCTTCCGGGAGACTCGCTGTTGTTTGTGGCCGGCACCGTCGCCGCCGCCAGCGGCGTCAATGTCCATCTTCTCGCGTTGACGCTACTGATCGCGGCCGTCCTGGGAGATTCGGTCAATTACTCGATTGGTCATTTCATCGGCCCCAAGGTCCTCTCGCACCCGCGCGAAACGCGGCTGGGACGCTGGCTGAAGCCCGAGTACATAGATCGGACACATCGTTTTTATGAAAAGTACGGTGGTTTCACCATCATCATCGGCCGCTTTGTGCCGGTGGTGCGCACGTTCGCTCCGTTCCTCGCCGGCGTCGGGCAAATGCGATACCGCAAGTTTCTGGCCTACAACGTCATCGGTGGAACCGCGTGGGTCGGCCTGCTCCTGTATACCGGCTACCTGTTTGGCAATATCCCGTGGGTCAAGAACAACCTGGCGTGGATCGTCCTCGGCATCATCGTGGTTTCTCTATTGCCTATCGCGTTCCAGTGGATAAAGGAAAGACGGGAGCGAAAGCAGAGGCTGGAGAACCTCAATCTGTGAGCGGCGCTGTGAGCAGCTAGACGCGACGCGCGAGCGAAGTGGCGTTGCCGATGTAGGTCGCCGGAGTCAGAGCCTTGAGCTGCGCTTTGGCATCCGCGGGAATCTCGAGAGCGTCGATGAAAGCGTGAAGCGATTCGCGCGTCATGCCGCTTTTTCCCCGCGTCAGGGCCTTCAATTGCTCATAGGGATTGGGCGCGCCGTAACGCCGCATGACGGTCTGGATCGGCTCCGCCAGCACTTCCCAGTTGGCGTCGAGATCGGCGGCAAGTCTCGCCGGATCGACTTCCAGCCTGGCAAGACCGTTCCGGCACGACACGAGCCCAAGCAGCGAGTAGCCAAGCGCGACGCCCATATTGCGCAGCACCGTCGAGTCGCTCAAGTCGCGTTGCCAGCGCGAGATCGGAAGCTTGTCCGCAAGATGCCGTAGGAGCGCGTTGGCGAGCCCGAGATTGCCCTCGGAATTCTCGAAGTCGATCGGGTTCACCTTGTGCGGCATGGTCGACGACCCGACCTCGCCCTGGTTCAGCTTTTGCCTGAAATAGCCGAGCGATACGTAACCCCATAGATCACGATCGAGATCGATGACAATGGTGTTGATGCGCGCGAGCGCGTCGAAAAGTACCGCCATGCCGTCGTGCGGCTCGATCTGCGTCGTGTAAGCGTTGAATTCGAGCCCGAGCTTGAGCACCAGCTTGCGCGCCAGCGACTCCCAATCGATTGCGGGGTACGCGGCGAGATGCGCGTTGTAATTGCCGACGGCGCCGTTGATCTTGCCCGGCAGCTCCACTTCCGCGAACAGGGCGCCAGCACGCTCGAGGCGCGACACGACATTGGCCATTTCCTTGCCCAAGGTCGTCGGTGTTGCCGCCTGGCCATGCGTTCGGGCCAGCATCGGCAAGGCAGCGTGATCGTGCGCGAGTATGCGCAGATCGCCTATCAGTAACGCAACCGCCGGCAACAGGACGTCGCGTCGCGCATCGACGAGCATCAGCCCATGCGCCAGATTATTGATGTCCTCCGAAGTGCAGGCGAAATGGATGAATTCCGCAGCACGCGTCACTTCAACGACGTTCGCGAATCGTTCCTTCAGCCAATATTCGACCGCCTTGACGTCATGATTGGTCGTGCGCTCGATCGCCTTGATCCGCTCGGCATCGGCGACGCTGAAGTCGCGCTGAACGGTGGAGAAAAGCGCGCGGGTAGCGGCAGAAAGCGGAGGCACCTCGGCGATGCCTGGCTCGTCGGAAAGCGCTTCGAGCCAGGCAAGCTCGACACGCACGCGCTGGCGCATGAGCCCGAATTCGCTGAAATGTTCGGCCAGCGCCGCAACCTTGGCGCGATAGCGGCCGTCGAGCGGCGACAGTGCGGTAAGAGGTGTGAGCGCGTCGGAAGTCGACATGACGTTGCAGGCAGGGCCAGCGAAGTCTATCACATGAACGGACGCGCTTCGCGCCTCGGTGCACACGCCGGGCGTGGTTGTTTCGCGGTGGTATAATCCGCGTCGCGCGAGCTATTGCGCCGCCCTTCGCAACCGTCCATCTCCGTATGAAACTTCTCGCGTCGCACACGAGCCCTTACGCCCGCAAGGTACGTATCGCCATCGCTGAAAAGAAAATCGAATGCGACCTGGTCGAGGAATCGCCGTGGGCCGCGGGAACATCGGTGCCCGATTACAATCCCTTGGGCAAGGTTCCGGTGCTGGTGCTCGATGACGGCACTGCGCTCTACGACTCTCGCGTCATCGTCGAGTACCTCGATACGGTAAGCCCGGTGTCGCGGCTGATTCCCGAGCCGAGCCGGCAGCGGATCGCGGTCAAGCGCTGGGAAGCGCTTGCGGACGGCATCTGCGATGCTGCGGTGGCGATCGTGTTGGAAACAAAGCGGCCGGCGAAACAACAGAATGCCGAGTCCCGCGACCGCCAGCGGCAAAAGATCGACCGCGGCCTCGCCGAATTCGCGAACGAGCTCGGCGACAAGCCATGGTGCTGCGGCGACGCCTATACCCTGGCGGACATCGCGACCGGCTGCGCGCTCGCCTATCTCGATCTGCGCCATCCGTCGATCGACTGGCGTGGGGAGTATCCGTCGCTAGTAAAGTTGGCGGAAAAGCTTGCGAAGCGACAGTCCTTTCAGGACACGGTTCCTCCGGCGGCTTTGTCGCCCGCGCCTACAGCGCCTGCTTGAGCTGCTCCAGTATCGCCGGATTTTGGCTCCGGCCGCTCGCCTCCGCTCGCTTAACCTGCGCTCGCGCGCAGGTTAGCCTCCACCGAAATCAGGCGATATGACCCGAAGCGCTTTGCGCGCCCCGCCGTGATTACAGCGCCTGTTTGAGCTGCTCGAGTATCGCCGGATTTTCAAGCGTCGAAATATCCTGGGTGATGGTTTCGTCCTTGGCGATTGAGCGCAGCAGCCGGCGCATGATCTTCCCCGAACGCGTCTTCGGCAGGTTGTCCCCAAAGCGAATGTCCTTGGGCTTGGCGATCGGCCCGATCTCCTTGCCGACCCAGTCGCGAAGCTGCTTGGCGAGCTTTTCTGCATCGGCGCCCGTCGGTCGCGCCTGCTTCAGCACGACGAAGGCGCACACGGCTTCTCCGGTCAGCTCGTCGGGACGGCCGACGACCGCGGCTTCGGCGACCATCGGATTTGCGACCAGCGCTGATTCGATCTCCATCGTACCCAAGCGGTGGCCGGAGACGTTGAGCACGTCGTCGATGCGGCCCATGATGGTGAAATAACCGGTCTCCTTGTCGCGCACCGATCCGTCGCCCGCGAGATAAAGCTTGCCGCCGAGCTCTTCCGGGTAGTACGACTTCTTGTAGCGCTCCGCGTCGCCCCAGATGGTACGTATCATCGCCGGCCACGGCCGCTTGATGACGAGTATGCCGCCATGTCCGTGAGCCACGTCGTGTCCCGTCTCGTCGACGATGGCGGCCATGATCCCGGGCAAGGGCAAGGTGCATGAGCCAGGCACGAGCGGCGTCACGCCGGGAAGCGGGGTGATCATATGGCCGCCGGTTTCGGTCTGCCACCAGGTGTCGACGATCGGGCAGCGCCCTCCGCCAACGTTCCCGTGGTACCACATCCACGCCTCGGGATTGATGGGTTCGCCGACAGTGCCGAGGAGCCGCAGCGTCGACAGATCGTAATTCTTGGGCCCGGTCTGGGGATTCACATCCGAGGCCTTGATCAGCGAGCGGATCGCCGTCGGCGCGGTGTAGAAGATGTTGACCTTGTGCTTTTGTATCGTTTGCCAGAAACGTCCGGCGTCGGGAAAAGTCGGTACCCCTTCGAATACGACTTCGGTCGCGCCGACAGCAAGCGGTCCGTAGGTGATATAGGTATGTCCCGTCACCCAGCCGATGTCGGCAGTACACCAGAAGACGTCCTCGGGCTTGATGTCGAAGGTCCAGCGCAAGGTCAGCATCGCCCATAGGAGATACCCCGCGGAGCTATGCTGAACCCCCTTTGGCTTGCCGGTCGAGCCCGACGTGTAAAGAATGAACAGGGGATGCTCCGCACCCACCCACTCCGGTGGACACGTGTCGGGTTGCTGCGCGACAAGCTCATGCATCCACAAGTCGCGAGGCGTTACGAACCCGACCTTGCCGCCGGTTCGCTTGTAAACGATGACGCTGCGGATCGCTTCGCATCCCCCGAGCGCGAGCGCCTCGTCAACGATAGCCTTGAGCGGCAACGCCTTGCCGCCGCGCGCCTGCTCGTCGGCGGTGATGACCGCGACTGCTCCGGCGTCGATGATGCGCTCGTGCAGCGACTTTGCCGAGAAGCCTCCGAACACGACCGAATGGGTCGCGCCGATCCGTGCGCATGCCTGCATCGCGACCACGCCTTCGATCGACATCGGCATGTAGATGATGACCCGGTCGCCTTTCTTGACGCCGCGGGACTTCAGCGCGTTGGCGAAGCGGCATACCCGATGGTAGAGATCCTGATACGTAACTCGCGTCACCGTCCCATCGTCGGCTTCGAAGATGATCGCGACCTTGTTCGCGTTGCCGTTTTCCAGGTTGCGATCGAGACAGTTGTACGAGACATTGAGCTGCCCGTCCTCGAACCATTTGTAGAACGGCGCGTTGGATTCGTCGAGCACTTTGCCAAACGGCTTATGCCACGCCAGCGTCTCGCGCGCGAGCTTCGCCCAAAAGCCCTCGTAATCCGATGCGGCCTCGGCGTTGAGACGGTCGAGCTCGGCCTTGGAGACGTTTGCCTGCGCGGCAAATTCAGCCGGCGGGGCGAACACGCGCTTTTCGTGCGATACCGACTCGATCGTGGACATGTTGAAATGCCTCCTTCGGGTTTGGTGTGCGCGTGTCGGCCTTGCGAGGTTCGGCAAGGCAGTTGCGATACGAGGGACCGTATCCAGTCTACCGGGTCGGCGATATCAGGCGCAATTCGCGTCCGGGAGCCGGGTCGGCACCGTCCGGGACCTCGAGGCTATCGTAACCGCTACCGTCGAGCTTGATCAAGCGCGCAAAGTCTAGGGTTCAGGCATCGCCGGCAGGCGCATCCGCGAGGGAAGCGGCGCGGAAGGCGAAGCCGGCGGGCGATGCTAAAATTGTGGCTTCGCGACCCCGCGGTCCGCGATTGCAACGGCCGCTTCAACTACACCTTCCATGACTGACCATTCCATAACGACCATCTCGCAGGAGTCGCTTATCCGAAGCGTCGCCGACGCGCTCCAGTACATCTCGTATTACCACCCGATCGACTACATCGACGCGCTCGCGCAAGCCTACGCCGCCGAGGAGTCTCCGGCGGCGAAGGACGCGATCGCGCAAATACTGACCAACTCGCGCATGTCCGCCGAGGGACACCGGCCGATGTGCCAGGACACCGGCATCGTGGTCGCCTTCGTCAAGATCGGCATGGACGTCCGCTGGGACGACGCGACCATGTCGATCACCGACATGGTGAACGAGGGCGTGCGGAGGGCGTATCTCGACCCCGACAACACCCTGCGGGCATCGATCGTTGCCGATCCTGCCGGCGCGCGCAGGAACACGCGGGACAACACGCCCGCGGTCGTTCACTTCGACCTGGTGCCCGGCAACACCGTCGAGGTGAAGCTCGCGGCCAAAGGCGGAGGCTCCGAGAACAAGGCCAGGTTTGCGATGCTCAATCCGTCGGACTCGGTCGTCGACTGGGTGGTAAAAACGCTGCCGGGCATGGGTGCGGGATGGTGTCCGCCGGGCATGCTCGGCATCGGTATCGGCGGCAGCGCGGAAAAAGCAATGCTGATGGCCAAGGAAGCGTTGATGGAGCCGATCGATATGCATGCACTCAAGGCTCGCGGGCCGACAAACGCCACCGAGGAGCTTCGAATCGAGATCTTCGACGCGGCGAATGCGCTCGGCATCGGCGCCCAGGGCCTGGGCGGATTGTCGACCGTGCTCGACGTCAAGATTCTCGATTATCCGACACACGCGGCGAGCAAGCCGGTGGGCATGATTCCCAATTGCGCTGCGACCCGCCATGCACACTTCACGCTCGATGGATCCGGAGCCGTCAAGCTCGATCCGCCGGACCTTGCGCGCTGGCCGGACGTGCATTGGGCGCCGTCGCCCGCGTCGAAGCGGGTCAAACTCGAGACCCTTAGCCGCGAGGACGTTGCCAGCTGGAAACCGGGAGAGCGCTTGCTCTTGAGCGGCAAGATACTGACCGGACGCGACGCGGCGCACAAGCGCATCGCGGACTTGTTTGCCGCGGGCAAGCCGCTGCCCCCCGGTGTCGATTTCACCAACCGGGTGATCTTCTACGTCGGTCCGGTCGACCCGGTGCGGGACGAGGTGGTCGGGCCCGCGGGGCCAACCACCTCGACCCGCATGGACAAATTTACCGAGATGATGCTGGCGAAGACCGGCTTGATCGCCATGATCGGTAAAGGGGAGCGTGGCCCAGCGGCCATCGAGGCGATCAAGAAGCACCGCGCGGCGTACCTCATGGCGGTCGGCGGCGCCGCCTATCTCGTGTCCAAGGCGATAAAGACCTCGCGCGTGGTCGCCTTCGCCGACCTCGGCATGGAAGCGATCTACGAGTTCGAGGTCAGGGATATGCCGGTGACGGTGGCGGTCGACGCCACAGGGACATCGGTCCACCAGACCGGCCCCCGCGAGTGGCAACAGAGGATCGGCAAGATTCCGGTTACCGTCGCCTAACGCGCGCCCGTAGCGCCCGCGCTTGGTCGTAGGGCCGCGGGAGCATCCGCCGGTGATGCCTGCCACGCCGCCGGCCGGCGCAGGCATACTGCGTGCTAGTGAACTCTCTTCCGACCCTGGTACCCCGACGCACGAGTAGAGGCGCGATGGCCAAGTACACTTCGCCCCTGAACGCGGACACCGTTTCGCCGCTCAATGCGCCGCCGGTGCGTCTCGGCCTGCAAACCAAGCTCAATTTGCTGGCGATCGGGCTGATCGTGGCCACCGCGGTCGGCATCAGCGCATTCCTGTTCCGGCAGCAGGTCCAGGACGAACAAACGCGGCTGCAAACGCAGGGCATGACCATCGTGTCTATGCTCACCGAACTGACCGAGCCCGCGGTGACCACCGCGGACAAGCGCGCCTTGCGGCAGATCCTCGACACCCTCGACGCGGACCGGGACATCGCCTATGTCGTCGTGCTCGACGGCCAGCACAAGCTCCTCGCCTCGCTCGTTTTCGGCAACCGTGTTCCGACGCCGATACCTCTCGGCATCCCAAGGGAAACAAAAATCGAGAGTGCCGTGCACAACGTCGATGGCCGGCGCTATC
>DASZZK010000453.1:0-6642 GCA_035544975.1 Casimicrobiaceae bacterium
AAAGGCAAGCCGCAGCTGTGCTTCTTCTTGGCGATGATTTCTGCTGGCTCGAGGGGCACGGGTTCTGCTTCTTGAACTCAACCTTCACCTGCTCGCTGCGCTCCATGCATGATATTATCAATTCAGACAAGGCAGTTGTCATAGGGAAAAATGCACGCGTGGAAACCGTCCAAGAGCACGAATAGTGTTCTATTCGTCTGCACGGGAAATATCTGTAGGTCGCCCATCGCCGAAGGTGTGTTTCGCATGCTGGTCGAGCGCGAACGACTCTCCAGTCGCATCACGATCGACTCAGCCGGAACGCACGGCCATCAACGTGGGGAGCAGCCGGACTTGCGCGCGATACACGCTGCGCGGCAGCGAGGCTACGAACTTTCGAGCCAGCGAGCGCGGCTGTTCGGCCTCGACGATTTCACACGATTCGATTGGATCGTGGCAATGGACAGCCAGAATCTGCGTTTTCTGAAATCGTTGCGGCCTGCCGGTCATCTCGGTCATCTTGGGCTCTTCCTCGACTTTGCGCCGGAACTCGGGCTGCGCGACATTCCGGATCCCTATTACGGCAAGCGGGAAGACTTCGAGCGCGTGCTCGATCTGGTCGAGCGCGGCGCGGCGCCACTTCTCGCCGCCATCCAGGCCACACTCGCCCTGCAAAGCCCGCGGTAGTCGGCGCGGCAGGATCCGAAAAAAAAGCGGGCACGCAGCCCGCTTGGAAATGACCAACAACTCGCAACCAGCGGTCTGTCATGCGCCCGGTGGCGTCGATTCCTTGTGCGTAGTCTCGACCAGTTGCAGCGGACCGTCAGCGACTTCGACTCGTGGCGGACGCACCCGGCGCGGACGCAAAACCTCCGCTTCGTCGGGCATTGGCGGGGCCGCACTCTGATGAACTGTTTCGACCAGCACCAGATCGGAGTCCGGCGGCAACTCGAGGGAAATCTTGGGCAGCGCGGGGGCGTGATGCACCGGCTCCATCACCGGCATAGGTGCCTTAGTCGGCGTAGGCGCAGCCGCAACCTGTGGAGGCGTCGCCATGGTAAGTAGAGGCGATTCCTCGGGCAGCGCGGGGCGTTCGGCCTCGGCCGCTACGACGGGCGGCAGCTTGATCTCCACGAAGTGAGTCGGAGGCGGGGAGTCGTCGGCGATTTCATGCCCGCCAGCGGCTGGACTCTGCGGCATCGCCTGCGAGGCGGCATCGAACGGTTCGTCCATCGAGTCCCGCTCGCTTTCCGCATCATTTGCGATTGGACCCGGCGTGTACGACGGCGGCTCAGTATCGAACCGGTCGCTCATCGAACTCCGGTTGCCGTCCATGTCATGCTCCGTTACGGGATCGTGGATCGCGGAGGAGGGCAATATCATTTGCCCGGGTGCAGTGCCCGAACCCGCAGCGGCGTCCGCCGCGGGTCGACGCTCGCTCCGCTCACCGCGCGGTGCGCGTGGCTCGCCTTGCTCAGAGCGCTCTCCGCGCTCCCTGCCGCCACGGCCCCGACGGCGACGCCGACCACCTTCGGCGTGTTCACCTTCCTTGACCGCGCCCGGCTGCGGTTGGGTGATGGCAGGCACCTGGTCGGCCGTTGCACGCGGCTCCTGCGCCGGCCTGGGTTCGCGTGGAGGACGCTGCTTTTGCGCGTCGCGCGCTCCCTCGCGTGTGTCATTGCGTGGTTCGTTGCGCTGCCCGTCCCGCGGCTCGCGCTCTCGTCGTGCTTGTTGCCCGCCGCCTTGCGGGGGCCTTGGCTTCGATCCTTCACGCTGTTGATCCCGCTGGCCTTCGCGGGCCTCGCGCGGCTGGTCGCGACGCTCCTCGCGCTGATTCCCGCGCCGATCGCGGTCCTGGCGTCCGCGCCCGCGCGGGTCGCGCGGCGCTTCGGTTCGAACCGGTGCAGCTTGCACTGCCGGCTCCGGCGCTTCGGGCCGAAACCATCCTAGTACCTTGTTAAGCCAACTCTCGCGCGAAGGTGCTTCGACGCTGCGCTCCACCGGCATTGGCGCCGGGCGGCCCGCCGGGATGCCCTTGACCATGGCTTCCTGGCGCGGCTCCTTGGCTTCGTCCTTCCTCTGCTTGATGGGATCTTCTTCCTCGGGACGCTCGACCATAGTGAACGAGGGCGGCAGCGGCTCGGCCTGATTCAAATCGTCGTGGCGCAAACGCTGCACTTTGTAATTGGGGGTCTCTAGATAAGTATTCGGCACCAGCAGCACGTTGACCTTGAAGCGCGCTTCGATGGTGTGAATCTCGGCGCGCTTTTCGTTGAGCAGGAAAGTCGCGACGTCGATCGGCACCTGCGCGACGACTTGCGCGGTGTTGTCCTTCATCGCCTCTTCCTGCAGGATGCGCAGGATGTGCAGTGCGGTCGATTCGGTGCCGCGGATGTGCCCGATGCCATGGCAGCGGGGGCAGGGGATATACGCCGATTCGGCCAGTGCCGGCCGCAGGCGCTGGCGCGAAAGCTCCATCAGCCCGAAGCGGGAAATCTTGCCGAGCTGCACGCGGGCGCGGTCGTACCGTAACGCTTCCTTCAGACGGTTCTCGACCTCGCGCTGGTTCTTGGTGCTTTCCATGTCGATGAAGTCGATCACGATCAAGCCGCCCAAGTCGCGCAGGCGCAACTGACGCGCGATTTCGTCGGCGGCTTCGAGGTTGGTGTTGAACGCCGTCGTCTCGATGTCGCCCGCTTTGGTCGCCCGTGCGGAGTTGACGTCGACCGACACCAGCGCTTCGGTGTGGTCGATGACAATTGCGCCGCCCGCCGGCAGCGGCACCTGGCGCGCATACGCGGTTTCGATCTGATGCTCGATCTGGAAGCGCGAGAACAGCGGTACGTCGTCCTTGTACAGCTTCACGACGTGCACGTTGGCCGGCATCACGTGGCTCATGAACTGCTGCGCCTGCTCGAAAATCGACTCGGTGTCGATCAGGAGCTCGCCAATGTCGGGGTGGAAGTAGTCGCGTATGGCGCGAATGACCAGGCTCGATTCCTGGTAGATCAGGAACGCGCCGGATTGTGTCTTGGCCGCGCCGTCGATCGCCTGCCAGAGCTGCAGCAGGTAGTTCAGGTCCCATTGCAGCTCTTCGAGCGAGCGGCCGATGCCCGCGGTCCGGGCAATCACACTCATGCCGTTCGGGACCTCGAGCTGGGAGATGGTGTCGCGCAGCTCGTTGCGGTCCTCGCCCTCGATCCGGCGCGAGACGCCGCCGCCGCGAGGGTTGTTCGGCATCAGCACCAGGTAACGGCCGGCGAGCGAGATGTAGGTGGTCAGCGCGGCGCCCTTGTTGCCGCGCTCGTCCTTGTCGACCTGAACGATCAGCTCCTGGCCATCCTTGAGCTGATCCTGGATCCGGCTCTTGCCTTCGCCTTCGCGCAGATTGTCGCGGGAGATTTCTTTGAACGGCAAAAAGCCGTGACGGTCGGCGCCATAGTCCACAAAACAGGCTTCGAGGCTGGGCTCGACGCGGGTGATGACGGCCTTGTAGATGTTGCTCTTGCGTTGTTCCTTGCTTGCGGACTCGATATCGAGGTCGATCAGCTTCTGGCCATCGACGATCGCCACCCGGAGTTCCTCCGCCTGGGTGGCATTGAACAGCATGCGTTTCATTGATTGTTTCCCTTGCGCGGGTATCGGCAGGGACCTTGGCGGACGGTGAAGCGAAGGCGCCCATCAGGGCGCCGGACTAGCAGGCGGCGGGCGGCGGCGAGAAAAACCACGCAGGCAGCGCGAGCTGCCGGGCTACGAGGGGTCGGATGCAGGTATCAGGCATCGGGGTCGGCTGCTCATTGGCCACTCGAGTCATCACCACGTGATGAGGGGTGGAAAGTGAGGTTTGCCTGTCTCGGGAGCTGGGTTGGTTTTCTTCGCGTTGTCGCTCAAACGGTCTGGCGGCTGCGTCGCCATCGGTCACCAGGACCGGGGTATGCAGCCAAGTACAGAATTCGTTGCGCCACGAAAGTGGCGCGCCGCAAGTCCTAGCCGCTTGTCGTCCGGCCATAAGCCGGTGCGGAGACTGCGCTGTTCCATTAACATCGTTACTTTTTCCGGGCGCAGAGTCCGGACGGTGAACCGATTTAACCAAGTTGCCCTTTTTCGGGCCAACAGGCGCTTGCCTTGGTTGCCACACCCCTTTGGTGGGCTGCCGCGTGGTCGGGAAGCGGGATCGATGACCGTCGCCTCGGAACTCACGCGCTAGCTATCGCACGTTGCTGCTGCCGACAATTATAAAGAAATGAACGATTTAAGCAAGGATGCTGTGAACCGCCTTGCGGTCGACGAGGCCGGAGCGGGCCAGCGCGTCGACAATTTCCTGCTGCGGGTGCTGAAAGGCGTGCCCAAGAGCCACATCTACCGGATCCTGCGCAGCGGCGAGGTGCGGGTCAACCGCTTGCGGGTCAAGCCGGACGTTCGGCTGGTGCTCGGCGACGAGCTTCGAATCCCGCCGATTCGGACCGGCCTGCCTGCCGCGGGAAAGCGCAAGCCGCCGCCGCTTTCGGCGTCCATCCCGATCCTGTACGAGGACGACGCATTGATCGCCGTCGACAAGCCTGCCGGCCTGGCGGTGCACGGCGGGAGCGGCGTGGCCTTCGGTCTGATCGAGCAAATGCGCGCGGCGCGACCGACGGCCAAGTTTCTGGAGCTCGTACATCGTCTGGACCGCGACACCTCGGGGGTTTTGCTGCTGGCCAAGAAGCGAGCCGCCCTGGTCGGACTTCATGCGGCACTTCGCGAAGGGCGCGTCGACAAGCGCTACCAGATCCTGGTCAAGGGCCATTGGCGCGAAGCGAAGCGGGAGGTGACGCTGCCGCTGACCAAGTTTCTTACCAGCACCGGGGAGCGCCGCGTGCGGGTCGAGCAGGTCGGCGGGCAGAGCGCGAAAACGGTGTTCTATGGCCGCCGGGTCTGGACCGACGTCGATCCGCCCATGAGTCTGCTCGAAGCCGAGCTTCATACCGGACGCACGCACCAGATTCGTGTGCACCTGACGCATCTCGGGTTCGCGCTCGCCGGCGACGAAAAGTACGGTGATTTCGCCTGGAACAAGAAGCTATCCAAGCAAGGACTGAAGCGGATGTTCCTGCACGCGCGCCGACTCGCCTTCGCCCATCCGGTGGAAGAACGCGAGGTCGCGATCGAGGCGGCTCTGCCTTCGGAGCTGAGCCGGTTTCTCGAGTCGATGGATTCCGCGCCGCAAGCCGATGCTTGAGCCGCCGCGCCGCTACCGCCTGCTCGCGTTCGACTGGGATGGGACGCTCGCCGATTCCACCGCGCTCATTGCCGGGGCCATTCAGCAAGCATGCCTCGACGTCGGGGTTCCTGTGCCCGATGAGGCGGACGCGCGCCACGTCATCGGTCTGGGACACCGCGACGCGATCCGTCACGTCGCGCCCACCTTGGCAGCCGACCGCCATGCCAGATTTTCCGAGCGCTACCGGGATCATTACCTTGCCGGCGACGCGGAGATCCCGCTGTTCGCCGGCGTTCGGGAGATGCTCGACGAGCTTCACGACCGCGGTTTCATGCTGGCGGTTGCCACCGGCAAAACCCGCGTTGGATTGGCACGCGCGCTGGCGCGGCACGGCATCGCGGATCACTTTGCCGCGTCGCGTTGCGCTGACGAAGGCTTCCCCAAGCCGCACCCCGACATGCTGCTTGCGCTCATGGATCGGCTCGGCGTCGGGCCCGCCATGACCTTGATGATCGGCGATACCACGCATGACCTGGAGCTCGCGCGCAATGCGGGGGTCAACGCCTTGGCTGTCGGCTATGGCGCCCATCCGCCCAAGGGGCTCATGGCAATGCGCCCGCTGACGACGGCGCATTCGGTGACGGAGCTGCGCGCATGGCTGTCCGCGAACGCCTGATCTGCACCAGCGCAGATCTGGTCGAAGGCGGGGACGGTGTGCGTTTCCAAGTCACCCGGCAGGGCGAAAGCCTGCCCGCGTTCCTGGTGCGCTGGCACGCCAGGCCCTTTGCCTACATCAACGAGTGTCAGCACCAGTCGACGCAGCTGGACTGGAACGCCGGCGATTTCTTCGACGAGTCCAAGCTATACTTGATGTGTGCTACACATGGCGCGCTGTACGAGCCCGACAGCGGATTTTGCGTCTCGGGCCCGTGCCATGGGGCGCGCCTCGCGCCTGTAGAAGTCCGCGAGCGTGACGGCGGCGTTTTTTGTGCCGAAGACGGGTAATGGAGCCGGCGGAATAATGGAAGACAACTGGGAACGCCGCGTTCTCGAGCGGTTGGCCACCGACGGCTTGCGCGAGCAGCGGCGCGCTCGCCGCTGGGGAATCTTTTTCAAGCTGCTCGCGTTTGGATTTCTCTTCTTCATTCTTTTTGCGGCGCTCGGCGTGTGGACCGGCAGCGAGCGGCTCTGCCTCGACAAGTGCACCGCGATGGTGGAAATCCAAGGCGAGATCGAGGCTACCGGCCGTGCCAGTGCCGACAACGTCATTGCGGGACTGCAGGCCGCGTTCAAGAACAAGGGGACGCAAGGCGTGGTGCTGAAGATCAACAGTCCCGGCGGCAGTCCGGTGCAGGCCGGCGAGATCAACGACGAGATTCGGCGCTTGCGTGGCAAATACCCGGACACACCGATTTACGCCGTGGTGGAGGAAATCTGCGCGTCGGGCGCCTACTACGTCGCGG